>JBIIMH010000005.1:0-14446 GCA_044338095.1 Rariglobus sp.
GCAGACTTCCAGTCTGCTCGGATCCGGAAACCCGATACACCCAAGCAGACTGGAAGTCTGCGCTACTTCAAACCGCCCCCGAGCCAAAGTCTAACCCAATGGGTATGCTTGGCCTCCGGGCTGTGGGGGGCCGTTTTGCCGCTTTCACTCCCTCGCCCGCTCTCTCCCTATAACTCCATGCGTCTCTTCACCGCTCCGTTGTTCGCCCTTACGCTCGGCCTCGCATTTGCCTTTGCAACGGGTCGCTCCGCCTTGCCCGCTTCCGCCAGCCCCGTCGGCTGGGCCTGGGTGGGCGGACTCACCGAGGCAGGGGCGGTGGTCACCGCCCGCCTCGATTGCCACGAGCCCGTCCGGCTTGAACTCCTCGATTCACCGCCGTCACTCGTGGCTCCCGTTTTCACCGCGCCGATGGATGGCGGCACGCTCCACCGGTTTAACCTCGGTGGACTCACTGCCGACACGACCTACCGCTACCGCTTTATCACGGCCATCGGCACCCCGCTCGACGACGAGGCGCGCTCCTTCCGCACCTTTCCGGTGCCGCAGCAGCCTGCAAGTTTTAGCTTTGCGGTGGGTTCCTGCGCACGCTTGAAAAACTCCCCTGTTTTTGCCGCCGCCGCGCAAAACGCGCGCTTTTTCCTGCACACCGGGGATTTTCATTACGCCGACATCGCCGAAAACCGCGTTGAGGCCTTTCGGGCGGCCTACGACGCCCACCTCGCCGCCCCGCGCCTGCGCACGCTGCTGGCCAACACACCGCTCCTTTACCAGTGGGACGACCACGATTACGGCCCCAACGATAGCAACCGCACCAGTCCCAGCCGCGACGCCTCGCTGCGAAACTACCGCGAACTGGTGCCGCATTACTCCCTGAACGTGGTCACGGAAAACCCCAGTGGCCCGGTGGATCAGGCCTTCACGGTGGGCCGCGTGCGCTTTATCCTTTCGGACCTGCGCAGTGAACGTGATCCGGCCGGGCTGAGGATGATGAGTGCGGCGCAAGACGCCTGGTTGCGCGCGGAACTGCTCGCCGCGCGTGACGCGGGGTGTCCGCTGATTTTCTGGGTCTCGTCGGTGCCCTGGAATGGCGCACCCAGCAAAGATGATCGTTGGCAAGGCTACCCGGCGCACCGCACCGAAATCGCGGATTTTATCAAGGCGCACGGCCTGACCGGTCGCGTGGTGATTTTGTCGGGTGACGCGCACATGACGGCGATCGACGACGGATCGAACAGCGATTTCGCCACGGGAGGCGGCGCGCCGATACGCGTCTTTCAAGCCGGCCCGATTGCCAATCGAGGAAGTTACAAAGGCGGCCCCTACAGTCACGGCGCCCGTAACCAAAGCCTGCCCACCGACACGCTCAACCAGTTCGGGCTGGTCGAAATTCAAGACGATGGCCGCCAGATCCGGGTGAAGTGGAGCGGGCGCCAAGGCGCTGACGGTCTCGGCAACCAGGTGCTCATCTCCGAACGCGACGCGCAAGGCGCGATTCAGCTCCAGTTCACCGTGCCGTAAGG
The DNA here is from genome assembly GCA_044338095.1 of Rariglobus sp. Lineage (GTDB taxonomy): Bacteria > Verrucomicrobiota > Verrucomicrobiia > Opitutales > Opitutaceae > Rariglobus. Next base: position 1,521 of record JBIIMH010000005.1, read on the forward strand.
TCAGCCACAACCACCCCATTGTGTTAGGCATTTATCCGAGGGGGCTGGCCGCGGCGGGGGGGCGGACCACGAAACGAGGTGGGCGGCGGGACGGGGATTGGCTGGTGAAAAAGGTTTTTCTCGCGGCGCCATTGCCGGGCTGCGCAGAACTGGTAGCGTCTCACATCAATGACGCCTTTCACCACGATTTTAACTCATCCCGGCGGGGCGCATAAAGACGAGTTTCTCGCCTGCTGCGTGCTCTTGGCAGTGCACCCCGCGCCCATCTTGCGCCGCGAGCCTTCACCGGCCGACTTGGCCGATGCCGCCATGGCCGTGGTCGACGTGGGCCTCTCCCACGACCCGGCGCTCAACAACTTCGATCACCACCAATTGCCGCGCGACTACGTGCCCACCTGCGCCCTCTCCCTGGTGCTCCGCCACCTCGGGCTCTACGAGGATACGCGCGCATTCTGCGAATGGCTCGAACCGGCCGAATGGTTCGACTGTCGCGGCCCCATGGATACCGCGCGCTGGCTTGGCGTCGACCGCGACATTGTTGGCAAACTCAACTCCCCGATCGACGGCACGCTGTTGCGCCGCTTTGCGCAAGCCACGCGCCTGGCTCCCGGCGACCCGCTCTGGGAGATCATGCGCATGATCGGCGAGGACCTGCTCGGGTACGTGCGCTCCGTGCGCGAGCGCCTCGACTTCATCGGTACCCACGCCGAAATATGGACGCTCGAAACGGTGTCCGGCGCACCGAGCGTGCTCTTCCTGCCGCGTACCGAACCGTTGCCCGGTGATCCTTCGGCAGGCGTCGAACGCTATGTGGAAAGCCAGGGGCTGGGCAACCGGGTGCTCGCGCTCATTTCGCCCGATCGCCGTAGCGGGGGTTATGGGCTGACCCGCCACCGCGATAGCCAACGCCTCGACTTCACCCGCATCGCCGACGAGGCGGATGTCCACTTTGCCCACGCCCGCGGTTTTGTCGCCAAGACCTCGGCCACCGATCCGCAGCGCCTGCGCGAACTCGTTGGCCTCGCCTTCGGCTGACCGCTTCCGCCCTTTCCCCGTGACGCAGGCGTGCCGTCTGCTCGGCGTTGAAGCCCCAAGCCTCAAGCCAGTTTTTGGCCGAGTTCGGCGAGCACCTGCATGACGAGCTGCTCGGGCTCAAGGAGGCGGCCGGCACCCTCTTCGCCGCAGGCCAGCGGGCCGCTGCCGGTGGGAAGTACGCGCACCCCAAGAGCGCTGAGTTTGGCAAGCGAGGCCTGGGTGAGTGGGTGCTCGAACATGGCGACATTCATCGCGGGGGCGATCCACCACGGCTTTTTCTGCAGCTCCCAAGCCAGGAACAGGCTGCCAACCAGGTCGTCGGCCAGGCCGTTGGCGAGCCGGTTGATCGTATTGGCGGTGGCGGGGGCGACCAGCGCAAGGTCGGCCCAGCGGGCGAGGTTAATGTGTTCCATGGCCCGGCCCGGCTCCCACATGTCGCTGGCCACGGCTTGGCCGGTGAGGCCCTCCAGAGTCGCTTTGCCGACGAATTGCAGCGCGGCGGGAGTAGCGACCGTGCGCACCTCGACGCCTGCCTGGACCAGGCGCGAAATCGCGAAGCAGGCTTTGTAGCACGAGATCGAGCCGGTGAGGAAAAACAGCAGGCGGGGTTTGCGGGAGGTGGTCATGGGCGGATAACGGTGGACGGAGTCGGAGTCGGAAGCGGAAAAGTTACACAGAGGGCACGAGAGGTGGCACGGAGGTCACGGAGCAGGGCAGCGGGGGTAAAGGCTCGAAAAGTAGCGCAGACTTCCAGTCTGCCTGGGTGCAACGGGTTTCCGGATCTAAGCAGACTGGAAGTCTGCGCTACTTTTTCGGGTTTAGTAAGATTCTTTTTGGCTCGGGAAACTGCCGTCGGCGACGGCTGCGGCGTAAGCGTTCAGTCCGCTCGTCACCGCGCCGCCGGCGTCGGCGAACGCGCGCACGAAGCGCGGCGAGAACCCGGGGTTGAGCCCGAGCAGGTCATGAAACACCAGCACCTGTCCATCGGTGTGCGGTCCGGCCCCGATGCCGATCACCGGAATGGCCAGGGCGGCGGTGATGGTTTTGGCGAGTTCGCCGGGCACGCATTCGAGGACCAGGCCGCAAGCGCCGGCCGCTTCGGCGGCGCGGGCTTGGCGCAGGAGCGCTTCGGCGGCTGCCTCCGTCTTGCCCTGAACCTTGTAGCCGCCCAGCGCGTTAACCGACTGCGGTGTGAGCCCGAGGTGCGCGACCACCGGAACGCCGGATTCAACCAGGTGGAGGACGACATCGGCGTGGCCGTCGATGCCCTCGATTTTAACGGCGTGGGCACCGGCGCGCATCAGCAGCGCGGCGCAATCGACGGCAGGGGCGATGCCCTTGCGGGCGGCTAGAAAAGGGAAGTCGGCGATGATAAATTTGGTGCCGTTCAGGCCGCGGGCGACGGCGGCAGTGTGGCGCGCCATGATTTCGGGGGTGGCTGCGAAGGTCGTCGCTTCGCCATCGACGACGGTGGCGACGCTGTCACCGACCAACACGCAGTCGACGGGGGAAGCGGCCAAAAAGCGGGCCTCCCACGCCGTGTAGGCCGTGGACATACTGATACGGCCCTGACCCTTGCGGGCTTTAAATTCGAGGACGGTTTTCATGCAAGGCGGCGACTCTCGCAGCTCGCCGGCAAAAGCCAACTCCGCTGTTAGGGAGTGCCTCTAGTTTACTCGATGATTGCGGTGGGTCCCCAAAAGCAAAGAAACCTGCGGCAGGTTACACCGAGTTCAGGAAGCCCAGGCTACGGAGCGTTTATAGGGATGTCGCAACGACATCGATGGGTCTAAAACCGCCGAACAACCAGACTCCGCCTATCGCGAAAATTCGTTCCTTGTGAATCGATATCGGTCGATAGAACTCATTGGCCTCTGTGTCTGGGCAGCCCTTTTAATCAACCCATATAAACGATCGAAGAACGTCTATTATGCTGTTGGGTTGCCGCTGGTTTACCGAGCTAGCGCTGGGATGCGCTGAGGCAGGCTGTGACTTGGCAGTGCCTAAACGGGGGCTGATTTTTTTTATGGGCGCACGGCTTCGCAAGTAGCGTGAAGTGAGTTCAGAGCCGGGCGTGGCGCAGGCGCAGGGAATTGGCCACCACACTGAGTGAACTCAGGCTCATCGCCGCCGCCGCGAACATCGGGCTGAGCAGCCATCCGGTTAATGGATACAACAACCCCGCCGCCAGCGGGATGCCGGCTGCGTTGTAAAAGAACGCCCAAAACAGGTTCTGCTTGATGTTGCGCAGTGTCGCCCGACTCAGATGCACCGCCTTCACCAAGACCTTCAGATCGCCTTTTACCAGCACCAGGCCGGCGCTGTGCATCGCCACGTCGGTGCCCGTGCCCATCGCAATCCCGATGTCGGCGGCCGCCAGCGCGGGAGCGTCGTTTAGCCCGTCACCGGCAAACGCGACCACTTCCCCGCGCGCCTGATGTTCGCGAACGATCTCCTGTTTTCGCGCAGGGGTCACGCCGGCGTGAAATCCGTCGAGCCCGAGTTCTTCAGCGACGGCGCGGGCGGTGGCTTCGCGGTCGCCGGTGACCATGTAAATTTTTAACCCCAACCGGTGCAGTTCGGCGATCGCCGCAGGCGTGGTGGGCTTGATCGGGTCGGCCAACGCGAGGGTGCCCGCGAAAACGCCGTCGAAGGTGACGTCGATCACCGTGGCGGTGGCGTGGTTGTCCGTGCGTTCGGCGGCCCGCCCAACCTCGACCCGGCGGCCCCCGACGCGGGCGCTGACGCCTTGGCCGGGCTCGGCACGGAAATCTGTGGGGGGTGGGAGGGTCAGGTTGCGCTCCTGGGCGGCGGCCACGAGCGCGCGGGCGAGGGGATGTTCGCTCGGCGACTCGGCGGCGGCGGCAAGGGCGAGCAGCTCATTTTCGGAAAAGCCGCTTGCAGGGGCGACAGCGATGACGCGCGGTTTGCCCTCGGTGAGCGTGCCGGTCTTGTCGATTAACACGGTGGTGGCAGCGGTAAGCCGTTCGAGGGCCGCGGCGTCTTTGACGAGAACGCCTGCCTGCGCGCCGCGCCCGATGCCGGTGACGAGCGCGACCGGCGTGGCCAACCCGAGGGCGCAGGGGCAGGCGATGATCAGGACCGCCACTGCGTTAACCAAGGCGGGGATAAACGCGGGGGCGGGACCGAGCCAGAGCCACAGCACGAAGGTGAGAGCCGAAATCGCGGCGACGGTGGGCACGAACCAAGCCGAGACACGGTCAGCTACGCGCTGGATGGGCGCTTCGCTTTCTTGGGCCTGTTCGACCAGGCGGATGATTCGGGCGAGCAGGGTGTCGGCGCCGACGCGTTCGGCGCGAAACAGGAATGAGCCGGTGGTGTTGAGCGTGCCCGCGCTGACGGGTGCGCCGGGGGCTTTGGCAACGGGCGCGGGTTCGCCGGTGAGCATAGCCTCGTCCACGTCGCTGCCGCCCTCGGTGAGGGTGCCGTCGACCGGGATTTTTTCGCCGGGGCGTACGCGCAGTACGTCGCCCGCGACTATGGCGGCGAGCGGGACGTCTTGCTCAACGCCGTCGCGCACGCGGTGGGCGGTGGCGGGGGCGAGTTCCATCAGGGCGCGAATGGCCGCATCGGTGCGGGCGTGGGCGCGTTGTTCCAGAATTTGGCCGAGCAGGACGATGGTGGTGATGAACGCGGTGCCCTCGAAATAGAGCGGCACGCCGTGATCGGCTAGGTGGAGGGCGGCGGGAAATGTGTGGCCGAACAGCACTGCGGCTACCGAGTAAAAATACGCCGCGCCCGTGCCGGTGACGGTGAGCGTGAACATGTTGGTATCGAGCTCGCGCAGGGATTTCCACCAGCGGCGGATGAAGAACGCGCCGCACCAGAAAAACACCGGGGTGGTGAGCGCCAGTTGCAGCCAGCCTGACAGGCGCGGGTCGAGATGCGGGAACGCCGCGGGGGCGAGCATGGGCCCCATGGCGAGGGCGAGCACGGGCAGGGTGCAGGCGAGAGAGACCCAGAAACGCGGGCGCAAGATTCGTTCGTCGGGCATGCCCATGTAAACCGGCGCGTCGGGTGCGGGAGTGTGGGGGCCGGGCGAATGGCAGCAGGACGGCGTGGTGGTCATGACGAAGAAGCGGAGCGAGTCTAGGGGCTCGCACCATAAGCATCCAGGTGCCGGCGGCGAGCGTGATGGCCTACTTGACGCGCGGTTGCGCAGGAGGTGCGCCGACGGGCACGCGGCCGATTCGGCGGATTGCGCAAAGCATCTCCCAGCCGTCTCGGCCCAGCTTGAGCCGGCTTCCGGGTTGCCAGCGCCAACGCACCGGCATCTCCCGGATCGTCGCGCCCGCCTTTTGGCAGGCCAGTAACAACTCTGGATCGAAGGCAAAGCGCTCCTCCTTCAGTTCACTTCGCACCGCACGGTAGATCCCAGCGGGCATGATTTTGGCTCCGCACTGGCTGTCCCTTACCGCCAACCGCGTGTGCCAGCGCACCCAGGCGGCGAAGAGATGGCTCAGGACTTGGCGCAGGGGCGAACCCCAGCGGGCGTCGGTTCCGGTGAGGTGGCGGCTGGCGCACAGGCAGACCATTGCGGGAGCGACCAACGCTTCGCGTAGCAAGCGCACCAGTTCGTCGGCATCCACGCTGCCGTCGGCATCACAAAACGCCAGCCAACCCGCGTCGGCGGCACAGGCCAAATCCCAGCCGGCGTAAACCGCACCGCCTTTGCCCCTGTTGGTCGGAAGGCGGTGCAGGGGATTTACAAAGGCATATTGGGCTCGCCATGCCTCGCAACGGGCAGCCAACGCCTCCGCCAGAAGCGACGGTGAGCCATCGTCGACGATTTGCACGGTCACCGGCAGATCTGCGGCGGCAAGAGAGGCAAACAGGCGCGCTGCAAACGCATCAATCCTCTCAGCCTCGCACCAAGCGGGGATCACCAGCCAGACGCGACTGTGGGGGGCGGGGCTCATGGATTTCCGGGTGAAAAGCTCACCGGGCCCAGCAGGGGAAAACACCCGAAGGTCTCCAGCGCTTCACACCGCTCGGCGGAAGCGAGGAGCGCGAAACCGGTTTCGGGCAAGCGCGTGGAAACCTGTTCCAGTTCGGCTCGCTCGAGGAGCATGGCGGCGGTGGAAAGGCCATCGGCGGCGGCCGCTGAGGGTGCGCTCGCCCAGGTTCGGAAAAAACCGTGCGTGGGCGAACCATCACGCGGATCCAGAATGTGGTTACCTTTGACCGTCGAGCCGGAGGCACCGAGGGCGACGTCGGCCAGCCAGATACTTTGGCGGGCAGTCAGGCCGATTTCCCAACCGGCGGTGCCGGGAGGGGCGGTGAGCGCGAGCAAGCTGCTGCCGCCGGCCAACAACAGGGCGTGAGGCAGGTCCCACTCGCGCAAAAGCTCGGCGGCGCGGTCGAGGGCGTAACCTTTGCCAATGGCCCCGAGGTCAAGGTGGACCGGGCCGCCTTCGCAGCCGACCAGGCGTGACTCGGCGTCCAGCAGGAGGCGGCCGCGCGGGGTGTCGGCGGGGGCGTTTACGCCGGCGGCGGGGCGCAGGTGACCTAGCGCGGGGTCGAAGGCTCCGCCAGTCGCCTCAGCCAGCTCCAGGGCCTGGCGCAGACTGGCGAAGGTGTCAGGGTGGAGACGCAGGGTTTCCCCGGGCGAGAGGCGGCCGAGCTGGCGCACCTCGCTGTCTTCGCGGTAGCGGCTGAGCAGCGCCTCCAGTTGGTCGATACGAGCGAACGCCTCCTGGGCGGCCTGGGCCGCGTAGGAGGCGTCGGCGGCTGCGATGCGCAACTCGAACCACGTGGCCATCGCTTCGTGACGGTAACGGTGCTGCGGCAACGGGGTTGGGGCTGCGCTAGTAGGCGGTCGCATTAACGTGTTCGATTGAACCAAGGCATTTTAGCCGCAAAACAACGCAAAGGGCGCAAAGAACAAACACTGAATTTCTATGCGATCGCTGCGTTCTTTTGCGGCTAAAAGCTTCGAGGTATTGAGGTGATTTTGCAGCTGTGCGGGATTCGACAACTTTAAATGTTACGGCCTGCTAGAGCTGCGGGAACTTCACCCAGACGGCGCCGGCGCGGGAGCTGGCCACGGCGGTTTCGATAAATGCCATGCCTTCGACGCCGTCCTCGATGGTCGGGAAATCGAGGTCGGCCGGAAGCGGCTGGCCTTCCAGAGTGGCGCGTACCGCACGGAATACCTCGCGGTAGATGTTACCGAAGGCTTCCAGATAACCCTCGGGGTGGCCGGCGGGAATGCGCGTGACTGCCGCCGCCTCCGGGCCGACATAGCCGTTGCCGCGGCGCCAGATTTGCGTGGGCTGATCGGGGAATTTGAGCAGCAGCTCGTTCGGGTGCTCCTGACGCCACTCGAGGCCTGCCTTCTCACCATAAACGCGGATGTTGAGTGCGTTTTCCTCGCCGACTGAGATTTGCGAACTGTGCAACACGCCCTTTGCGCCGCCTTCGTAGCGCACCAGGATGTTGCCGTCGTCGTCGAGAGCGCGGCCTTCGACGAAGGTGGTCAGGTCGGCGCAGAGTTCGCTGATGCGCAGGCCGGTGATGTAGCGGGCGAGGTTTTCGGCGTGGGTGCCGATGTCGCCGATGCAGCCGGCCGCGCCTGAGCGGGCCGGATCGGTGCGCCAGCCGGCTTGTTTCTGGCCGGTGGCTTCGAGGAGGGTGGACAGCCAGCCTTGCGGATACTCGACGACAACTTTGCGCAAGGTCCCGAGGCGGCCTTCGCGCACGAAGGCGCGCGCCTGTTTCACCATCGCGTTGCCTGTGTAGTTGTGGGTGAGCGCAAAGATCTTGCCGCTGCGGTGCACGAGGTCGCGCAACGTGCGGGCTTGGGCGAGGTCGAGGGTCACCGGCTTGTCGCAGACCACGTGGAAACCGGCTTCGAGAAACGCTTGGGCGGGACCGAAGTGCTGGTGGTTCGGGGTGACGATCACGACGAAATCGAGCCGCTCGGCGGCGGGCCGGGCAGCCTCGGCGCGGGCCATCTCGGCGTAGCTGCCGTAAACCCGCGTCGGGTCGAGAAACAGGTCCGCGCCCGAGGCGGCGGATTTTTCGGGATCGGCGGAGAAGGCACCCGCGACGAGCTCGGCCTGGCCGTCCATTTGCGAGGCGATGCGATGGACGGCGCCGATGAAGGCACCGCGGCCGCCACCGATCATGCCGTAGCGAAGTTTGCGATTTAGAGACATGGATGAAGAGATGCGGAGAGATTACACAGAGGGCACTAGAGGATGCACAGAGGGCACGGAGCATGACATGGTAGGATTGGCTCTGTGGCCTCTGTTTAACCTCTTGTGCCCTCTGTGTAACTGATTGATTATTGGGTTTTCTTGTCGAAGGCGGCGTCGAAGGCCAACGCACTGGGTGAGAAATCCAACCGGCGCACGAAGGCGGCTGATTCGGTGGCACCATGCACACGGTCCATACGGATGTCTTCCCACTCAACGGAGAGTGGTCCGCGGTAGCCGATGTCGTTGAGCGCCACGATCACGTCTTCGAAGCGGATGTCGCCGCGACCCAGGGTGCGGAAATCCCATTGGCGGCGGGCATCACCGAAGGAGGTGTGGCCGCCAAACACGCCGACGGTGCCGTCACCGTGGCCCCACCACACGTCTTTCATGTGGGCGTGGAAAATCCGGTCCGGGAAGGTGCGGATAAATTTTACGTAATCGACGCCCTGATACCCGAGGTGAGACGGGTCGTAGTTGAAACCGAACCGGCGGTGGTTGTTCACGGCAGCGAGGGCGCGCTGGGCCGAGGCAATGTCGAAGGCGATTTCGGTGGGATGTACTTCGAGGGCGAAGTTCACGTTCACCGCATCAAAGGCGTTGAGAATCGGCGTCCAGCGCTTGGCGAAGTCGGCAAACCCGGCGTCGTAGTAGGCCTGCGAGGTGGGCGGGAAGGCGTAGAGCGCGTGCCAAATCGAGGAACCGGTAAAACCGTTGACCACCGGGGCGTGGGGCGCGTTGTGCGCGAGCGAGGCGGGGCGGGCGTCAAAAAACGCGCGGGCGGCCTGGCCGGTGGCGATCATGGTGGCGGCGGCACGGCGGCGCACGCCCTCAGGGTCGCCATCGCCCCAAACCGTGGGCGAGAGGATGGCCTGGTGGCGGGCGTCGATGGGATCGCACACGGCTTGGCCGACCAAGTGGCTGGAGAGTGCCACGCAGGTCAGGCCGTGGTCGGCTAGCAACTCCCAGCGCTGGCGGGCGTAGGCGGGCGAGGCGGTGGCGGCCTCGACGTCGAAGTGGTCGCCCCAGCAGGCGAGTTCAAGGCCGTCGTAGCCCATCTTTTTGGCTAGCGGGGCCAGTTCGGCGAGGGGAAGATCGGCCCATTGGCCGGTGAAGAGGGTGACGGAGCGTTTCATTTTTTGCGGAATGAAGGAGGGTTTCAGTAAGGTATAGCAGCGGTTGGACGCAGGTCGGGCTCAGGAGTGAGGGTTCGAGGAATCGAGCGTGACCGGACGGTAACCGCCCTTGGCGCGGAAAAACAGGAACAGGCCGATGTAGCCGACCAGCATCAGAGCGGGGAAAATCGCCATGTGGCCGAGGGCATCGAATTGCCCTGCGAGTTGCGCGGAGGCCAATTTGGCCTGAGCGGCGGGTTCGACGAGCGCGGCGGCCTTGTCGGGCTGAATCGCCTGGTAGCCACCGAGCAGGTAGGACTTTTCAACCAACACGGTTTGGGCGATCGCAGGGGCCTCGGCGACGAGGTGGGAGCTGGCGGTTTTTTCCTGAATGGCGCCGATGTAGGGGAAACCGAGCACGCCGACGGCGATCATGCCCACGCCACCCATGGCGTTGAGGGTGAGCGCGCCGCCACGCGGGGACTGTTCGGCGGCGACACCAAGCATGGTGGGCCAGAAGAAGGTTTTGCCCACAGCGTAGAGCGTGGCCGCAGCGAAGATGGCGATGAGCGAAGCCTCGGCGCAGTGCGAAAGGAGGGTGAGGCCGATAATGGCTAGAACGGAGCTGCCGATGAGCAAGCCGATGGGCGAAAAACGATGAACAATGGGACCGGCGGCGAAGCGTAGCGCCATCATGATCGCCGAGGTGTAAACCAGCACCCAGCCGGGGTTGTGACCTGCGGCGGCGAGAGGGTGCTCCATCAAGCTGCTGATCCAGCCATCGGTGCCGATTTCGGCGGTGGCCAGCGGCATCATGAGGAGAATAAGGAACGCGAGCAGGGCGTTACCCAGACGCCGGGTGTAGGCACCAAAACCGAGTACAACGGTGGCGGTCAGGCCGATGGTCACGCCCATGCCCCAGCCGAACACCTGGCCCAGTTGCGCGAAAATCAGGCCGAACGCGACCAGTGCGCCAAACATGCCGAACTCGCCGAGCATCTCGCGGTAGGAAACACCGGCCTGCTCTCGCTCGCTTTGGGGGAACTTGGCACCGATGAGCAGCGCGAAGAAAACCACCGAGGGCAGCGCAATCAGACCGAGCACCAGACGCCAGTCGCCGTGGCTGGCGGTGGAGCTCAGCCCGATGGTGATCAGGCCGCCAAGCACCAGACCGGCGGGCCAGCCGGCGTGGAGTTTATTGAGCCATTTGGTTTTGTCCGTTTTGAAGATCGTGGCGACCAGCGGATTGACGAAGGCTTCCACGGTGCCGTTGCCCAAGCCGAGGATGATGCTGCCCCAGTAAAGCAGGCTATAGCCACGGTTTTGGGCGGCTTGCAGAGCGGCACCTTCCACGCCTTGGATCGAAAGGTAGGCGAAAGATGCCATACCCAAGTAGGCCGCGTAGCAGACGAACGAGAAAATCATCGCAACGCGGTAGCCGACTCGGTCGATGATCAGGCTGAACAAAATGATCGAGATGGCGAAGGGCCAGATGCCGGCACCCTGAAGTTCACCAAGCTGGACTTTATCCAGGCCGAAATCGGTCTGAAAGCGGCCGAGCAGCATCATGCGGGTGATGAAGCCGAACGAGGTGGCGATGAGGGCGACGAAACAACCCCAGAAGACGAGCTGGCTGGGATTGGTTTTAGGTGAGACGGGCTGGGTCATGGGTGTATGTGGGAAAGAGGGGCTGAGTTCACTCAGCGAATACGTGAGAGAAAGAGGGTGAGTCCGGGGCGCACTTCGTAGGGCGTGAACGTCAGGCCCGGCTCAGCGAATTCGGCTAAGTAGGCGGGTTCGACCAGCAGCAGGCCGGCTTGCAGCTTGGCCGGCGGCTCCGGCCAATATCCGGCGGTGTAGCGGCGCAGCGTCCATGGCAACGGCCAGTAGTCGCGAGCGACCACTTGGACCAGGAGTGGTTGACCGGGAGTGGCGGCGGCGAGGTCCGCGAGGTCGGTTTCCAGGCGGGCGAGATCCGTACTGCCGGGCGAATAGGCGAGCGGGTTGCCTGACGCCACCGGATGAAGCTGGCAGCGCATGGTGGTCTCGGTCGCAAGCAGTCCTGCAATGAGCAAACCAGCGGCCACGGCCAGTCCGCCGAGCCGCCGGTCGCGCAGGCCGGCGACGAGGGTCGCCGCGCCCAGGCCGGCAAGCAGCGCCAGCGGTAAAAGCGGGGCGAGCACCAGCCATGGAGTTTTGTAAGGAAGGATGGAAAAGAACGACGCGAGCAGGACGAAACCCAAGGCCAGCGTGCGGGGAAGCGGTTGGGCGCGGTGGCGCCACAGACCGAACCCACCGAAGCCAAGGAGCAGCCACGTGCTCCACGGCCAGCCAACGGGCACCGGGGCCACGAACCAGCTTGCGTAGGTGAACCACGGATAGGCGTGCTCCGTGCCGTGGCTGCGGTCGACTTGTTGACCGATGGCACGGAACAGGTCGAAGGCGCGCTCCGGGTGCCGACCGAATTCGCTGTAAAAAAACAGCACGACGGCGAGGGCGACCGCACCTCCCACGCTGAGCGCAGCGGCAACCCGCCGCCAGGGCGGTCGGGCGGTCACCAGAATCGTCAAGCCCAGCAGGCCCATGAGCGGGGCGCCGGTTTCCTTGGTGGCCAGAATTAGGCCGGCGCACAGTCCGCCGAGCACGGCGGGGCGGTTGCCGTCGTGGGTGGCGCAACGCCAAGTGGCGGCGAACCAGCCGAGCAGCAGCAGAATGACGAAGGACTCGTGGATAAACGTGCCGCTGTAGTAAACAAACGGCGCGGACAAACTGAGAAAGAACGCAGCACCCAGGGCCGGCGCTAAACCGAAAAGCGGGAGGAACCAGGCACAGGCGGCGGCGGCGAGGGCGGCCCCTGCCACTGCCGGAAAAATCCGCAGCATCCAGATGTCCAACTCGGCCGGGTGAGTCGGTCCGGTGACGCGCAGGACGGCGGCGGTGAGGTGGTAGAGTGTGGGGCCGTGGTGATCGTGTGGCAGGTAACGGTAGCCCTCGCCGGCGAGCAGCCCGGCGAGTTGGTGCGCGTTACCCGCCTCGTCGGGATGGACCGGCCGCGACGCCAAACCGGGCAAGCGAACCAACAGGGCAATCCCGAACACCAGTAACGGTAGGAGCCAACGGGCGCTGGGACGGCGGAAAATCACTTGGTCGGAGTGCCCCAGACTTCGACCTCGATGTAGTGGTTGGCCGAGTTGGCCGAGTTGCCGTGGCTGTAAAGGCGGACGTAGCGGCCCTTGGTGGCTTTGGCGTCGATCAGGCGGCCTTCGTGGGTTTCGATGTAGGTCAGATCCTTGCCGGCGCCGCGACCGCAAAGGTTTTTGGAGTCGTTATTGTAAACCGTAGTGACGCCGGAAATGAAATCGGGGTCGTCGGAAATCTGCACGACCACGCCGAGGTAAACGCGTTGTTGGGAGTGGAAATGCCAGAGGTAGAGGGCGTTGATTTCGGCGGGGGCGCCCAGGTCGATCTGCACCCACTGCGTGCCGTTGGCCAGTTCGACGAAGCAGCCCTCGGAGGCGTCCTTGTCGCCGTCGGTAACGAGTTCCGGATCGCCGAG
>JBIIMH010000241.1:0-4107 GCA_044338095.1 Rariglobus sp.
CCTGTGGCCCGCGTGCGCTGGGCGGATATCGAATTGGGGGCGAAGCTCGGCGAAGGCGCCTCGGGGGTGATTTACCAGGGGCACTGGCGGTCGTCGCCCGCTTTGGCCGGACAGAGTGTGGCGGTTAAATTGTTTAAAGGGGCGGTGACCAGCGACGGCTTTCCTGCCGACGAAATGGCGGCTTGTTTAGCCGCGGGTAATCACCCGAACTTGATCGGCGTCGTGGGTGAAATCACGGGGCATCCCGCCGGCACGGGCGGCTTGGTGATGCCGTGGATCGACCCGGAGTTTAAAAACTTGGCGGGGCCGCCCAATCTGACGACGTGCACGCGGGATATTTACCCCGACGAACAATGTTTCGCCCTGCCGCTTACGCTGGGGCTGGTGGCGGGCTTGGCGCGTGCCGCCGAACACCTGCACGCACGCGGGATTTTACACGGGGATTTTTACGCCCACAACGTACTCTATCATCCCAGCGGCGCGTGCTACCTGGGGGACTTTGGGGCGGCATCATTTTATCGGCCGCAGCAGCACGGTGCGGGTGCGGTTAAAGCGGTTAACGCGTTTGAGGCCGTGGAGGTGCGCGCCTTCGGCTGCCTGTTGGGCGAACTGCTTGAGCGCTGCGTGACCGAGGTCGGCGCCCATAGCTTTCAGTTTTTAACGGCGTTGCACGCGCGGTGCGTGGCGCCGGAGGTGGCGACACGGCCGACCTTTGCGGAAATTACCCAAGCGCTCGATGCCAATGGTTTTATAGCCGAGATCGGCTCGATATAGAGCAGGCTTCGAGACTGCTTTTCTGATGAGCAGACAGGGACGTCTGACTGTTTTTCTACCCGTTACCTGGCCGCTTCGTGCGTGCTCCGTCGGGATGTGTTGCTGAAATCGTCAAGCAGCCGGTAGAAATAATGTTAAGCGAGGCAGGTAGGTGAACACCTACTCGGCGGATCATTATGTTTCCTATATTTTGCAGGCGTATGACATTTCGACGGTTAGGTCACCCCCCTAATCTGGCGAAGAACTGCATTTTTATTCAGGTGAACTCATGAAAAAACGCCAGGGATTAGCCTTTCCAGACAGTGCCGATTTATCCGGTGTTTTCCATCGTCGGACGCGGGTGCGGCCGCTTTATGATGCTGAATACCGGCGCGCGCTGGGAGCTTATCTGGCAAATCCTGACGAGGAGCATCTGGGGGCGGCCAGTGAAATGGGGTGTTTGGCGATGCGCCGAGGCATGAGTATTTTTGACTTGGTTCGTTTGCATGAGGATTCCTGGCCGATGCTGGTGGCGCCGTCCGGGGGACGCTACGAGGTGACGCACCAGTGCCGTGGGGGGCGTGAGTTTCTGCTCGAGGCATTATCGCCGTTTGAAGCCGCTCTGCGTCGCCTGCCGGCGGCCCAGGCCCGAGTGGGGGATCTGGAGCTGGCTTTAGCGCGGCGCGGGCAGGAGTTGGCCGAACTCGTGCCTCGGCAGTTGCAACTCGAGGCCGCCTTGCGTTGTGGCAAGATGCGCACCTTGAAGCTTTGCCAGCAGGTGCGCCTCCTCAAAACCGAGATCCTGACCCATCCCGATAAGTTGGTGCAGGTGCACGAGGCGGAGCGCAAGCGGGTCAGCCGCGAGTTACACGATGATATTGGTCAACTGCTTGTCGCTCTTAGCGTGCGGCTGGAGGCGGTCAAAAAGGACGCTGGGGCGGGGGAGTCTTTGCAGCGGCAAGTCGAGGTGGCGCAGGCATTGGTCGCGCAAACCATGGATTCAACGCACCGGATTTGCCGAAACTTGCGCGCCGATGCGCTTGATCGCCTGGGGTTGCGCGGAGCGGTCGCTGATTACGTTCGTACGTTCGCCGAGCGGGCGGGGATCAAGGGCTTCATGCTGGATGTGGCGGATCTCTCCGGCCTGGGTGTCGAGCAGGAGGTGGTGCTGTATCGAATTGCCCAGGAGAGCATCACCAACGTGGTTAAGCACGCGAATGCGACTCGGCTTGATGTTCGTTTTCTGCGCTTGCCGCAGGATGTATGTATGGAAGTGGCCGACAACGGGCGGGCGTTCAACGTCGAGGATACGTTGGTGGAAAAATGCGGCATGCGGCTTGGCCTGCTCGGAATGCGGGAGCGCGTGCAACTCATGCGTGGCGATTTTACAGTCGAGTCCGTGGCTGGTCGTGGCACCACAGTACGGGTTCGTTTGCCGCTGGCTTCACGTTCGGTTGGTCCCTCAGAAGTGCGCAGCCCGAGCCTGCTGGCGAGTGCGCACCGACCTTTTTTTAGTCGAATTCTATTTCATGAAAAAAATAACTATACTTCTTGTTGATGATCATGCCGTACTGCGGCAGGGACTACGGGCGCTTTTATCAATTGAGCCCGACCTTGAGGTTGTGGGCGAAGCGGAAAACGGGCGCATGGCCGTGCAAATGGCAAAAAAACTCTCCCCCGATGTCATCGTCATGGACATTGCCATGCCCCAGCTCAACGGCCACGAGGCGACCCATCAGATTTGCAAAGAGGCGCCGAACTCGAAGGTGCTCATCCTGTCGTGCTATGGCGACGACGAGTATGTGCACAAGCTCACGGAGGCGGGCGCGGTGGGTTACCTGATCAAGGATACAGTTGCCAGCGATTTGGTTAAGGCGATCCATGAGGCTTATAAGGGTAATGCTTACTTTAGTCCGCCCATCGCCAAGCGCCTGCTGGACCGCTACCGCGAGACATTTATCCGGGGTGGCAAGCCGCTCAATTTGAAGCCCTCCGTGCGCCTGACCTCGCGCGAGCAGGAGGTCTTGCAATTGGTTTCAGAGGGCAAGGGGAACAAGCAGATTGCCTCCGATTTGTGCATCAGCATCAAGACGGTCGAAAAACACCGCCAGCAGGTCATGAATAAACTCAATATTCATGACGTGGCCGGTTTGACACGCTATGCAATCACGCAGGGTGTCATCGAGATGGCTCCCCGCTTGGCCTGATGTTTGGCCGGGACTGCGGGGCCAATGCACGAATAGCGACGGGGCTGGGTTGGAAGACGGTGCTATTTCGGCTGAGATGCAGCAGGCGTCGCGCCTCGGCGAGCGGGCATAAAAAAGGCCGGCCATAAAAAGGCCGGCCTTGAGGGATTGAGCGGGCTGGGCGCGCAGCGCCTGGCTCAGAGCTTGTTGATATCGATCTTCTTAAGCATCTGCTTAAGAACTTTTCCGGCCTTGAACTTAACGACGGCGCGCGCGGGGATGACGACCTCGGCTTCGGGCTTGTTGGGATTGCGGCCGATGCGGGACTTACGGCGTTGCACTTCGAGAACGCCGAAGTTGCGCAGCTCGACATTACGGCCCTCGGCCAGAGCCTTTTGGATGATGTCGAGGGTCAGTTGTACCGTGGCGACGACTTCCTTTTGGGGGAACGAGGTCTTTTCGTAGATGGCTAGGACGATTTCGCGTTTGGTGAGATTATTGGACATGATTATTTTGATTCAGGTGTTGGGTACTGGGTATAAGCTACTTGCTGCTCATGGATTACGTCAACTAAGAGAGTCGATTAACTCGTGATAAAACAATGGGTTTCGAGGTTGATAATTCAATTAAGTATCTTTTTTTTAGGTATTTACGTTTTGATTATCGGTTTCGATTTGTTTTTGGGTTCGAGGTTATGACTTAAGCATTTTCCATGAGTGATGCTAAGTTGCGACATGCATCGGCACAAAGTGTAGTCCGGTAAAGTGCTTCTGATACATTTTCTGAAAATAATCGAATTCAGGGTGGTGCTACTTAAAAAAGTCCCCGCTCTCCTGCATGAGTATCGTAGCGACAATCCTCATTCTTCGCCCTAGTACTCGTTCCCTCCATGCCCGATCCCCTTGCAGTTAATTCCATGTTTTCCCGTATCGCCCGTCGTTACGACGTGGCTAATCGCTTGCTCAGTGGGGGCGTTGATGTGTGGTGGCGGCACCGGCTGGTCGCGGTGGTGCGTCGCCAGGCGGTCAAAGACGTGCTCGATTTGGCCACTGGCAGCGGTGATGTGGCCTTCGCCTTAAGTAAGGGGCTCGCTGAGTCCACCGCCATTACGGGCATGGATTTCTGCCAACCGATGCTCGATGAGGCCGTTATCAAGCAGCAGAGCAGC
>JBIIMH010000006.1:0-14377 GCA_044338095.1 Rariglobus sp.
CTGTCGTTGGGCACGGGCGCATTGGTGCTGCCGTTCCTGCTGCTCAATGCGCCTGAACCGGCTGCGAAGGCGTCCGTTACAACTGAGCCCGATTCGGCACTTCGCGCGCCCGTCGCGGTTCCAGGCGGCGTCGGCTTGTGGGCGGATGCACGGGTGAAGTTGGTTGTCTTGTTTTTGTTCCCCGCTTTGGTCTGGCTGGTATCGGCGCCCATGGTCTCGGTGATCGAGAACAACCTGAGCCTGTTCATGCTCAACCGGGTAGCCGCCGTGGTGTTTTTCGTTTTCGACACCCTAGGCTTGTCCATCGAGCAGCAGGGTAACGTCCTCAAACTGCCCACGGGAGATGTGGGTGTGGCCGATGCTTGCTCGGGCATCCGCTCGTTCACGGCCTGCTTGTTTGCCGGCTCCTTTTTGGCGGCGGTGTTTTTGGACAAGCTGTGGAAAAAGGTCGGCTTGGTGGTATCAGCCATCGGTTTTGCCTTCTTAACGAATCTTGCACGCAGCCTGTTTCTGACGGCGTGGGCCTACAATTACACCCCCAAGGCGATCGAAGGCACCGTGCATGATGTGGCCGGTTATGCAGTGCTCGGGCTTACAGTGGCCGGTCTGCTGTGTCTGCTTCCTTTGTTTAATCTGACCTTTGTGTCGGGCTCCGATGACCTGCCCGGCGAGCCGAAGGGTAACGCTCCGCAGTCGCTCGCCTCCGATTCAGCTGAAGGCAATTTGCGCTAAGCTCGGCTGCTTTCGATGATCTGGTTTTACCGTTTTCTGTTTCCGCCGGCGATACTGCTGGCCTCGCCTTATTACCTGCTGCGCATGCGGCGGCGCGGCGGTTATCAGGATGACTTTGGCCAACGATTTGGGGCGACCCCGGTGTTGCCGGCCAAGCGTGCGGGCGTGCGCCGGGTGTGGCTGCAGGCGGTGAGCGTGGGCGAGATGCTCGCCATCGCCCCGCTGCTGGAGGCGCTCAGCGCCGATCCGGCCGTTGAGGTTTATCTGACGACGACGACCAGCACGGGTTATGCGCTGGCGCGCGAGCGTTACGCCGCGCTGACGGTGGCCATTGGGTATTTCCCGCTGGATTGGTGGCTGTTTTCGCGGCGCGCCTGGCACCGCATCGCGCCCGACATGGTGCTGCTCACCGAGGGCGAGCGCTGGCCCGAGCACATCCGCCAAGCCGAAATGCGCGGCGTGCCGGTTTTGGCGGTGAACGCCCGTCTCTCCGATCGCAGTTTCCGCCGTATGTACACGCTGCGCGCCCTGGCCGCGCCGCTGTTTCGTGGCATCTCCCAGGTGCTGGCGTGTTCAGAGCACGACGCGGAGCGTTTTCGAGCGATCGGTTTGGCGCCGAAGGGCATCACTATCACCGGTAACATCAAACTCGACGTGAGTATCCCGTTGCTCACCGCCGGTGAAAAATCCGCGTTGCGCGGTGAACTCGGTTTCGGCGAGGAAGCGGTCTTGCTCGGCTCGTCGACCTGGCCGGGCGAAGAGGCGGCGTTGCTCGACGTGTTTAAGGCGTTGCGCAGCGAGGGCCGGGCGGTGCGGCTGTTGCTCGTGCCACGTCACGCCGAGCGGCGCGGCGAGATTGAGGCGCTGCTTCAAGCGAGCGGTTTTACCTATCACTTTCGCTCGCGCGGGATGGCACCGGCAGGCGCGGCGGTGGAGGTTGCGGTGGGCGATACGACCGGAGAACTGAGAAATTTTACCCAATTGGCCGAGTTGGTTTTTGTGGGCAAAAGCCTGCCGCCTCATCACGAAGGCCAGACGCCGGTCGAGGCGGCTGCGCTGGGTAAACCGGTTGTTTTCGGGCCGGAGTTGAGCAACTTCCGCGTGATCGCGCGGGACATGCGCGCGGTCGGCGCGGCGCGCTCGGTGGCCGATGCCGGGGAGCTGCGGGCGGCGGTGCTGGCGCTGTGGTCGGACGCGCCGGCGCGGTTGGCCATGTCGCAGGCAGCCCAGGCGTGGCGTGTGGCGAATCAAGGCGCGGTGGTGCGGACTCTCGCCGTTATACGCAATACGCTCGCGGGTCTTTAGGCGATCAAGGTGGCAAACCGACTCGCCGATCTCTTTCGAGCGCAGCTGGCCGCCTACAATTCCCACTGTCTCGCGTGATAAATCAGGTCGTTATAACCGGGATTCGGTGAGGCGGATAATTAAGAGTTGCCGGACACCGCGAGCGTCCTACCGTCACTCCTTTAATTTGGATGCAAAACCACGGTCCGAAACGAGTCTATACCCCGCAATCGCTTGAGTTCTGGTTCGGTAAACTCGAACACGACTGGGAGCGGCATTTCAGCGACACCCAGCTGGAGGAAGGCCATCGCATTTATCGCGACGGCGAGGTGCGCGAACTGGAGTTGACCGCCGCCGACGCGATCATCCACCGCCGCGTCGATAAAAAGGACGAGTACGCCGTCGTCGAATGGAACGCGAAGGGGCTCTCGGTACGCTCCTCGTCGACCGACAAGGATTACGCCCACGCCTTGGCGGTGGCTGGTCTGCATGAAATTGAGGAGCTGGTTGCCGATGAGATTTCGCCTTTGCCCGAACCTGTGCCCTTGAGCCCACCTGCTGCGGCATCGGCTAATGGGAACGGCAACACGTCAGCGCGCTCCAGCCACACCCCGACGCACTCGCCTTCGCACGGCACTGCTGGCCACTCATCCGGTCACTCCGTGGGCAAGGGGCTTGCCCATGCACAGGCCGCTAAAGCAGTTCCGGTCACCGCCAAGTCGGCTCGCATTCCTTCGGGCGCACGGAGCACGCCCGCCGGTGCCGTTGCGCGCGAGGCCTCGCGCACGTTGATCCTCGTATTCACCACCACCATCGAGGGTCTTACGTTCCAGGCCAACTGGATCAACCCCGGCAAAAAACGCGTGCCCGCCCTGGGGCTCGCGTCGCAGGCCGCCGGTAACTGCCACGCCACGGTGAGCTCAAGCGAGCGCGCGAAGTTGATCGGCTTGGCCGCTTACGCCCGCAAGGCGCACTTCACTTATAGCCAGCAGACCGGCCTGTACCTGTTGGCCTCGGTGGTGGAGATACCCAATTTCCTTCGCTCCACGCTGTCGGCCTGGAAAAAACTCTTCGCCGTCGAACTCGATGCGCAGTCGGGCATGTTGCTCAATGGGATTAAGGAGATCTCCGTCGAGGCCGTGGCCACCACGCGTAAAGGCAAAGGCAAGGCCGGTGGCCTTGGGTTGGATTTGCGTTGGATTTTCAAGGCTGGCGAACGCCTGCTCACCGACGAAGAGGTTTCTTTGCTCACGCGCAAGGCCACCTCGACGATGATTATCCCCGACATCGGCATCGTGTCGTTGCCGGTGGAACGGCTGGCCTCGATCAGTGCCTGGCACCGCTCCGCAGCCGAATCGCGCACCCACGGTGAACTCTCGCCCTACTTGATTTTTTCGCTCTACAGCGACAATCGCGTCAAGCTCACCCTCTCGCCGGAACTCGAAACGTGGCGCAAAAACGTGCTCACCGCTTCCTCCGCTTCGCCGAAGTTGCCCGAGCTGCTTCGCCCCTACCAGCGTCGTGGCGTCGAGTGGTTGCACCATCTCTGCGACATCGGTTGCCACGGCCTGCTCGCCGACGAGATGGGTCTGGGAAAAACCCTGCAAGTGCTCACCTTGCTCGCGACTCGTCCCCAGGCTGACCGGCCCAGCCTGATCATCTGTCCGGCCAGCGTGGTTCCGGTGTGGCAGGAAGAGATCCATCGGTTCTTTCCGCATCTTGCCGTCGATGTGCTCAAGAACGGTCATGACTTCAGCGCCCGCAAAGATTCCGTCATCTGGATCGCCAGTTACACCCAGATGCGCAAGCACCGCCAGTTGCTCGAAAATCACGACTTTGCCTATGCTGTGCTTGACGAGGGCCAGTTCATCAAAAACCCCGACGCGAAAGTCACCCAAACCTGTTTTGCGGTCCGCGCCCGTCACCGCCTCGTTCTGAGCGGCACGCCGCTGGAGAATCGCCAGCTCGATTTGTGGTCAATTTTCCGCTTTTTGCTGCCAGGATTGTTGGGGACTCGGGTGGGCTTCGAGGCCTCTCTGACCAACGATCGCGCCGGAACGATGGACCGGTTACGCGCGCAACTTGCCCCGTTTATTCTGCGACGTACCAAGAACGAGGTCGCCACCGAGCTGCCGCAAAAAGTTGAGATGGACCTGCTTTGTCCGCTCACCGAAGTGCAGCGTGCCGAGTACGCCAAAATTTGCGCCGAGGGTCTCGACCGCCTGGGCGACGACGTGGGTGCTGCGCTACGTGAAAAGTCCTTCGGCTTCCTCGCGTTGCTCACCCGCCTGCGCCAGGTCTGCTGCGATCCCGACATGCTGCCTTGGATGAAGTCTCCGCTCGCCGATTCGGGTAAAATCACGCTGTTGGTGGAGAAGCTCGCCGAGGTCATCGCCAGCGGGCACAAGGTCGTGATTTTTTCGCAGTTCGTGATGTTGCTCGACCGTGTTCGGGCCGCCCTGGCGGAAAACTTCCCCGAGCTTCCCCGTTACGAGCTCACCGGAATGACGCTTGATCGGCTCAAGCCGGTGCAGGCTTTCCAGACTGCGAAAGGTGCAGCGGTGATGCTCGTCTCGCTTAAAGCCGCCGGCACCGGCATCACCCTGCATGCGGCCGACTACGTTTTCCTACTCGATCCGTGGTGGAATCCGGCAGTGGAGGCGCAGGCCGTGGATCGCGTTCACCGTATCGGCCAAAAAAGCACGGTTTTTGTCTATCGCATGGTTACCGCAGGAACCATCGAGGAGCGAATTCAGGCGCTGCAAGCGTCGAAGAAGGATCTGTTTGATCGCATCGTCGGCGGCTTGGGCGGCGACTTTGATTTGAGCCAGCACTTCTCCTCGCTGCGCGATCTGGTTCAGCTCACGGCGACGCAGGAAGAGGCTGAGACTGTCGGTTGAAGTTACGTGCCTAGGGCCGCAGGCCTAGCGCACCTAGGCCGAGTACGATCACAACCGCGATCAGCGTCGCGAACCAATACCAGCGCAGGCCCGCAGCGTTGCTGGGTCGACGCCCGCTGTTGTTGGCAGCGAACTTGTTTTCGGCGGCTGAGTCATCGTCCTCGTCGGGCAGGTCGAGGCCGTCGTAAATCGAGGTCTCGCGCCAGCCGGTGCGTTCATCGGCACCACAACCGGGGCAGGCGTGGGCGTTGCGCGGAATCGGCTCGCCGCATTGGGCGCAGTCTTCGGGTGGTAGTGGGCGATGCGCAGCGGACATGGCGTGCGCTCAAATATCCGAAGAAGTCTCGGCGCAGGCTTCAGTCATGCCAAAGTATTTACGTTTAGCTAGGCGCCAGGCGGTCACGATGAAGGCGGTCAGGGGAATCGCCAGCACCATGCCGAGGATGCCGTTGAGCGCGGTGCCCCAGAAGAAAATCGAAACCATGATCGCGATGGGGTGCAGCCCGGTGCGATCGCCCATGATCTTGGGGGTCAGGTACCAGCCCTCAGCGGCCTGCACGCAGGCGAATACCAGCAGCACCAGTCCCACCAGAGACATGCCGCCCGCGGGTTGCAGCAGCGCCAGAGGCAGCGCCACGCTCAAGCCGAGGATCGTGCCCAGGTAGGGCACGATGTTGAGGATTCCGAGCATCATGCCGATGATCAGGCCGAATTTGAGTCCAACCAGCGAAAATCCGGTGGCCAACAGCGCTCCCATGATCAGCCCGATCATGAGCTGCCCACGGAAAAAGGAGACGACGATTGCGATGAACTCCTTCACGAGAAATACCACGTCGTCGCGCAATGCCGGCTTAAGAAACGGGAGTTGTTTTTCGAGGTTGTTGGTCGGCTCGCGACTGGAAAGCAGGAAGAAAAACAGGTAGATCGGGACCATCGCCAAATGGGTGATAAAACTAAAAACGTTCAATACGCCCAAGCCTGCGGACTTGAGCGAGGGTAGGGCGAGCGCACCCAGTTCGTTGGCTTCGCCCGCCAGCCGGGTGACGATCGTATGAATGGTTTTGTTTTCCATCTGCCGTTGGGCAAGTGCGACCCAATCGGGGTAGTGTTGTTGAAAGTAGGCCAGGGCGTGGTGCCAGAACTCAGGGACGAAGGCGATGAAGGCGAAGATCTGCTGGATCAGAGCGGGGGTGACGGCTAAAAGCACTGCGGCCACCACGAGGGCAAACAGGCTGTACAGGGTCACCACCGCGCTTACCCGGCGCAGTTTCAGTTTCCGTTCCAGCAGCTCGACGGCTGGACGCATGATGAGCGCGATGATGCCGGCAACGGCCAGCGGCCAAAGAACGCCGGAGAAATGGCCCACCAAAAAGGAGAGCACGATAAAGACACCGACGAGTAGCGCGATGGTGGCAACCAGTGCGGCCAGTCCTAGGGAAAAGCCGACCATGCGGCGCTGGCTCGGGGTTAACAGCTGCGGTTCGTGCGATTCAGACATGCGAGCAACATCACGCATCTGCGGCCGCCGACGCCAGCCGAAAGGCGGACGTCATCGCTGCCGCCTTGCGTTCGAGGCAAATTGATTACGGTCTCGTTTTACCACATGCAGGCCGCGACTCATATTCACGTCAAAGGCGCCCGGGAGCACAACTTGAAGAACCTCGAGGTGCGTATCCCGCGCGGCAAACTCGTGGTCATCACCGGCCCGTCGGGCTCGGGCAAATCGTCGCTGGCCTTCGACACGATTTACGCCGAGGGCTACCGCAAGTACATGGAGTCGCTCTCCACCCAGGCCCGCCAGGTC
The DNA here is from genome assembly GCA_044338095.1 of Rariglobus sp. Taxonomy (GTDB): domain Bacteria; phylum Verrucomicrobiota; class Verrucomicrobiia; order Opitutales; family Opitutaceae; genus Rariglobus. The sequence continues at coordinate 6,721 of JBIIMH010000006.1, forward strand.
CTCGAGCAACTCAAGCGACCTGACGTCGATTTTATCCACGGGCTTTCACCCGTGCTGGCGATCGAGCAGCGCACCGGCGGCGGCTCGCCGCGCAGCACCATCGCCACCGTTACCGAGATTGCCGATTACGCCCGTCTGTTGTGGGCGCTGCACGGTGAGCAGCGTTGCCCCAAGGATGGCGGCCGTGTTGTGCAACGTTCGCTCGATGACAACGTCGCCCGCGTTCTGCGCGAGGCGGCCGGCGAGCGCATCATGATCCTCGCTCCTGCCCTCCAGGCCAAGTCGTCGGTCTTGCGCGAGGAGCTGCCGCGCCTGCGCCAGCGTGGGTTTCAACGGGTGCGCATCGCCGGGGTGGTTAAAAACCTCGACGACCTCGATCTGCTGCCCGTCGGCGCGGGCTCCACCGAGCTGCTGGTCGAACTGGTGATCGACCGTCTGGTGGCGGTCGCCGATCAGCGCAGCCGCCTTGCCGACTCCCTTGAACTCGCTTTCCGCGAGGGCAAGGACCGCGCACTCATCCTTGCGCAAAAATCCGGCGACGCCGCGTGGCGCGAGTTGAGCCTAAGCCAGTCGCTCGCCTGCGAGGTGTGCGGCGATGTGTTTGAGAAACTCACCCCGCGCCACTTTTCGTTTAACCACTCCGAGGGTGCCTGCGGTTCCTGCGGCGGGCTTGGGCGCAAGCTGCGCTTCATCCCCGAGTTGGTCATCCCTGATCCGACGAAATCGGTGCGCGGCGGTGCGATCAAGCCGTGGCGCATCGGCGGCAAAAATCTCATCATTAAACACAACGCCCAGCTCAAGCAGCTGGCCGAGCAGCTCCCCTTCGACGCCGATATGCCGTGGCAAGACCTGCCCGAGGCGACACGCGCGCTGCTCCTCAACGGTGCCGGGGAGCGGCTTTTTTCGTTTAAGCTCAAACGCATGCGCGAGCCCAAAGCCATGCCCTTCGCTGGTATTCTGGGCGACTTGGCAGACACGTTCCGTGATACGGATAGCGACGGATTCCGCGCCCGGTTGACCACCTTCATGATCAGTGGCGAATGCCCTGAATGTCACGGCACGCGGCTCAACGCCCGCAGTGGCGCGGTCACAGTGGCGGGTAAAACCAGCCCGCAATTCTTCGCGCTCGATGTCGGCGACGCCCATGCTTTTGCCACCACGCTGGTCGCCGAGTTGGCTGACAACGAGGCGCTGCGCGAGATCGTCACGGGCATTGAACAACGCCTGCGTTTCCTGCTCGAAACCGGTCTCGGCTACCTGACGCTCGACCGCGACTATGACACGCTTTCCGGCGGCGAAGCTCAGCGCGTGCGGCTCGCCACGCAGCTCGGCATGGGGCTCATGGGCGTGATCTACGTGCTCGACGAACCGAGCATCGGCTTGCACCCGCACGACAACCAAAAGCTCCTCGAAACGCTCCGTGAGTTGCGCGACCGCGGCAACACGGTGCTGGTGGTCGAACACGACGAGGACACCATGCGCATTGCCGATGAGATCATCGAGCTTGGGCCTGAGGCCGGCACTGAGGGCGGAAATATTCTTTTTCAAGGCACGCCCACCGCGCTGATGGCGTTGTCGGTCCAGCAATCGCGCACGGGGCCGTTTCTCGCCCGCACGCGCTCGGTCACCCGCGAGGCCAAGGCGAAACGGCCCGATGGGCTCTTCCTCACGGTGCGCGAGGCGCGCGCCAACAACCTGCGCGACGTCGATGCGCGTTTTCCGGTCGGTCTGCTCACGGTGGTTACCGGCGTGTCGGGGTCGGGCAAAAGCACGTTGGTCAACGACGTGCTGGCCGCCGCCGCCGCGCGCAAACTCAACGGTGCGACCAAGGTGACTCCCGGTCTGCACCGCCACATCGAGAACCTCGATCAGTTTGAGAAACTGGTGCAGGTGGACCAGTCGCCGATCGGCCGTTCACCGCGTTCCAATCCTGCGACCTACGTGGGGCTACTCGACCTGTTGCGCGAGCTGTTTGCGCAGGTCCCGCTGGCCAAGGTGCGCGGCTACAAGGCGAGCCGTTTTTCCTTCAACGTGCGCGGTGGCCGCTGCGAGCGTTGCCAGGGTGACGGCATGATCAAACTCGACATGCAGTTCATGGCCGACGCCTACGCGCCGTGCCCGAGCTGCGCCGGGCGGCGGTTTAACCGCGAGACGCTGGAGATCCTTTTTCACGGCAAATCGATTGCCGACGTCCTCAATCTCACGGTGCGGGATGCGATGCAGCTGTTTCGCAACATCCCGCGCGTCATGGATAAACTGGAAACGCTTAACGCCGTGGGGCTGGGTTACCTCACGCTCGGCCAGTCCGCGACCACGCTCTCCGGCGGCGAGGCGCAGCGGCTCAAGCTGTCGTTGGAGCTGAGCAAGCGTCAGCAAGGGGGGACGCTCTACGTTCTCGATGAGCCGACGACCGGCCTGCATTGGGTGGATATTCAGCACCTGATGGACCTGCTGTTCCGGCTGCGTGATCAGGGCAACACCTTGATCGTAATCGAGCACAACCTCGACGTGATCGCCCTGGCCGACTGGATCATCGATCTGGGGCCTGGCGGCGGCAGCGCGGGCGGGCAGATTGTCGCCACCGGTTCGGTGGCGGACATCGAGGCGGCGCCCGCAAGCTTGACGGGACTTGCGCTCAAACGCTGGCGAGCGGGGGCCTAGTTTTTGCTCACGCGGGAGTCGCGAGCGACTTTCTTGGTTTTGGGATAATCGGCGATGGCGTGCAGGCCGCGGCTTTCTTTGCGCTGTAACGCACATGCCACAATCATCTCGGCGACTTGCGTTAGGTTGCGCAGTTCAAGCAGGCGGGCGTCGACCGAGAAATTCCAGTAGTAGTCCTGGATTTCGCGGGACAGGTTGGCGATGCGCGTGCGGGCGCGTTCCAGTCGGCGCGTGGTGCGCATGATGCTCACGTAATCCCAAAGTGTCCGGCGCAACTCGTCCCAATTGTGGGAAACCACCACGCGTTCGTCCACGTCGCCGCCGCCGAGGTCCACCCAGCCGGGCACCGCCGTGACGGGCAGGCGCAGGGCTTTTTTGAGGTAACGGTCCACCGAGAGCGATCCTCGGTGGGCCATGACCACTGCTTCCAGCAGCGAGTTTGACGCGAGGCGGTTGGCCCCATGCAGGCCGGTGCAGGCGACCTCACCGCAGGCATAGAGTCCGGGCAGCGAGGTTTCGGCCGAGAGGTTGGTGGCGACTCCACCGCAGGTGTAATGGGCGGCCGGCACCACGGGAATCATCGCCTTGGCAATGTTGATGCCGATGTCTTTGCAGGTCTTGTAAATCAGGGGGAAACGGGTGCGCAGGAACGCCTCGTTGCGGTGGGTGATGTCGAGCCAGACGTGGGCCACACCGCTTTTCTTCATCTCGGTGTCGATGGCGCGCGCCACGATGTCGCGCGGGGCCAAGTCCGCCATCGGGTGGTAATCCTTCATGAAGGCCTCGCCGGCGGCGTTGCGCAGGATGGCGCCTTCGCCGCGCACCGCCTCGGTGATGAGGAAGCGCAATCCGCTGGTTGAATACAGCGCGGTGGGGTGGAACTGGATAAACTCCATGTTGCGCACCTCGATGCCGGCCCGGTACGCCATGGCGATGCCGTCGCCGGTGGCGATGTCGGGATTGGTTGTGTAAAGGTAGGCCTGGCCCGCGCCGCCGGTGGACAACATCACCACTGGCGCCGCAAAGGTGAGGACATGGCCGTCGCGCACATCGAGGGCGTAAACCCCCAGCACGCGGTCGTCACGTTTGGGGGTTTTGGGCGCGAGTTTACGGCGCGTAATGATGTCGATGGCGAACATGTGCTCGTACATCGCGATGCGCGGCTCCAGCGAAAGCGCCTTGATCAACGCGGACTCAATGGCCTTGCCGGTCATGTCCTTGACGTGCAGCACGCGGCGCTCGGTGTGGCCGCCCTCGCGGCCGAGGTCGTAGCCGCCGTTCGCATCCCGCGAAAATTCCAGGCCGAGCTCGACCAACTCCTGAACGCGGGCCGGGCCATCGCGCACGATCTCGCGAACCACCTTCTCGTCGCACAAGCCGTCGCCGGCCACCAGGGTGTCCTGCACGTGTTTGTCGACGTCGTCGGTCTTGGCTGTGACCACCGCGATGCCGCCTTGGGCATAGTTGGTGTTAGATTCTGCCTGGTTTTTTTTGGTTAGGATCGCCACTGAACGGCCCAGCCGTGCGGCCTTCAGCGCGAAGCTCAGGCCGGCGATGCCGCTGCCGATCACCAGGACGTCAAAAGAAGGTCCGGTGCTCACAGTATTTCGTTGTCGATTAAACGCACTTCGTCGACCCAGACGGCGATGGTCATCACGCCCTTGCCCAGGGTGATTTCACCCTTGATGGCTTCCATCGTCAGCCGGTCGACAATCGACACATAAATGATGCGCACGCGGCGCTGTTGGCCGATGAGGTGGGTGGCTTCGGCGATCAGGCGGTCCACGCGGCGCTCGCCGCCGGCCACCATGTCGGCGGCTTTGCGCAGGGCGCGGTGGATCACCAGTGCCTCACTGCGCTGGGTCGCCGTCAGATAACGGTTACGCGAGCTCAGGGCCAGACCGTCGACTTCGCGCAGGGTCGGGCCGACCACGATCTCGACGTTGAAATTCAAATCGGTGACCATCTTATTGATCACCGCGACTTGCTGGGCGTCCTTCTGGCCGAAAATCGCCACGTGCGGGCGCACGATGTTGAACAGTTTTGCCACCACCGTGGTGACTCCGCGGAAGTGGGCCGGACGCGATGCGCCTTCAAGCGGCTTGGCGATGTGCTCCTCGATCACGTAGGTCGAGTAATTCTTGGGGTAAACATCCGCCGCTTCCGGTGCGAACACGTAGTCCACGCCCGCCGCTTCGCAGGCCGCCAGATCCGCGTCGAGTTGCTTCGGGTACTTGGAAAAATCCTCGTTTGGTCCGAACTGGGTCGGGTTGACGAAAATCGTCACCACCACGACTTGGGCTAGCCCCTTGGCTATCGTGACCAAGCTGAGGTGCCCCGGGTGCAATGCGCCCATGGTGGGCACGAGGGCGAGGCGTTGGCCTTGGGCGCGCAGGCCCTCGGCGAGCGACTGCATCTGGGAAACGGACGTGATGGTTTGCATGAAACGGTTGGGGCGCGCGGAACAACGCGAGGCTTGAACTAAGCTTCGCCGCCGCGCTTATTCAAGTTTTTCGCCCACCACTACGCACTTTTTAAACCCACCTACCATGATCCGCATCAACGAAAACTACCTGAAACTAAAGGCCTCTTACCTGTTTTCCGACATCGCCAAGCGCGTGACGGCCTACACCACCGCCAATCCCGATAAGCCGATCATTCGCCTCGGCATCGGCGACGTCACCGAGCCCCTCGCCCCGTCGGTGCTCAAGGCCTTCCACGCCGGCGTCGACGAAATGGCCCAGCGCGCCACCTTCAAGGGCTACGGTCCCGAGCAGGGCTACGCCTTCCTGCGCGAAGCCATTGCCTCCCACGATTACACCGCCCGTGGCTGCCCGATCGCCGCCGACGAAATTTTTGTTTCCGACGGCTCCAAGTGCGACTGCGGCAACATCCAGGAAATCTTCGCCACCGAGGGCCTCAAGCTGGCCATCCCCGATCCGGTGTATCCGGTTTACGTGGACACCAATGTCATGGCGGGCCGCACCGGCACCAACCTCGACGGCCGCTACGCCGGTATCACCTACTTGGATTCCACTCCCGCCAACGGCTACGTGCCCGCGATTCCCGGTGTTGCCACCGACCTGATCTACCTCTGCTTCCCGAACAACCCCACCGGCGCCGTCGCCACCCGCGAGCAGCTCACCGCCTGGGTCGCCTACGCCAAGGCGAACAAGGCGCTGATCCTGTTCGACAGCGCCTACGAGGCCTACATCCGCGATCCGCAAATCCCGCACTCCATCTACGAAATCCCCGGCGCCGACGAGGTCGCCATCGAGTTCCGCAGCTTCTCCAAGACCGCCGGCTTCACCGGCACGCGCTGCGCTTACACCGTGGTGCCCAAGAAGCTCATGGCCTACGACCTGGCGGGTAACGCCCACTCGGTTCACGCGCTCTGGAACCGCCGCCACACCACCAAGTTCAACGGTGTCTCGTATCCCGTGCAGAAGGCCGCCGCCGCGATTTTCACCCCCGAGGGTCAGGCCGAAGTGAAGGCGATGACCGACTTCTATCTGGCCAACGCCGCGCTCATCCGCAAGGCGATGACCGACCTCGGCTTCAGCTGCATCGGCGGCGACAACGCGCCCTACATCTGGATCAACACCGGCACCGATTCCTGGGCCTTCTTCGATAAACTGCTCAACGAGGCTCAGGTCGTCTGCACCCCCGGTGCCGGCTTCGGCAAATGCGGCGAAGGCCACGTGCGCATCAGCGCCTTCAACAGCCGCGAAAACGTCGAAAAAGCCCTCACCCGCATCGCCGGCGCGTTGAAGAAGTAAAATCGCCCGCAGGCTGTTTTTGGGTAATCCAGCGCGTGTTCATCCCGCAAAAGCCCCGACCGTTGGTCGGGGCATTTTTATGCGCAAGCGGCGACCGTCTTGTGGCGTAGTGTCCGACGTCGCGCCTGTTTTATCCCGCGTTGGCGACGGCCATCACAAACAGCACGATCATCGCCAGTGCGCAGAGCAGCCGGCCGATCGTCGATAACAGAAAACCCACCGCCGCACCGACACCCGCCAGCAACGACGCCCGGTTGGTTTTTTGCGCGATGAGTTTTTCGGCCACGACAGCGCCGAGCACGGTGCCCAGCAGCAGCATCGGCAGGGAGAAAAACATCCCGATCACCGCGCCGCCACCCGCCCCGACCATGCCCCATTTCCCCCCGCCGAAAGCGCGCGTGCCCAACATCACGCCGACGAAATCGACGAGCACCGAAAGCAGCCAAAAACCGCCGATCCAGCCGAGCACCGCCCACGAAATATCTCCCGGCAGGAGCAGTTTGTGCACAACCATCGCCAGCAGGATCAGCGTGGTGCCCGGCAGCAGTGGAATCACCACCCCGGCCAGGCCGATCAGCGTGAACAGGGCCGTGAGCGTCCAAACGACATAGGTTTCCATAAAAAGAGGGACAGCGGCGGGAGGTTAAAAGTAGCGCAGGTTTGCCTCTAAAATTAGCGCAGACTTCAAGTCTGCATTGTTTTCGTTTGGCAACCCGCCGAGGCAGACTGGAAGTCTGCGCTACTTTTTGGGGCAGTTAAATCAGCGCCACGCCCCGCGCCCAAGGCCTCAGCGCAGGTTGCGCTCGATCAGCTTATAGAGATCGAGGGAGTTCTTTTTGTCGCCGCCGGTTCCCCAGCGGATTTTGAGGATTGTCTGGCGGCTGTTGATTTCGGCGATGCTCACGTAAACCTTTTCATCCTTGGTGGTTCGAGCATAGAGTTCGCCCGAAAAGGTTTCCAGTTTGCTGTTTTTGATTTCGAAGAGACCGAGCTCGCGAAACGCTTTTTGGGTGGCGGCATAAGTGGCTGGCGCGGTCGAGTTCACCACCATGCGGAATTCGTTGAGTTGATAAACCGCCGTGGTTTCCCCGGCGGAGTCGAGGTTGACCGTGCTGCAGCCGGCGAGGGCGAACACGATCCCGGTGGTGAGCAGAGCGGAACGGAGGAGTGGAAAGCGGGTGGTCTTCATACGAGTGGTGGGTAAGCAAGTCGTACTC
>JBIIMH010000242.1:0-4092 GCA_044338095.1 Rariglobus sp.
ACCTCCACCAGGTTAACATACGTTTCCAGAAACCCGTTGCGGCTACACTCGTCCGCGGGGCGATCAGGTCGGCCACAACCGCCTCAATCACCGGGTCGCCGAGCACCGCGACCAGGCGGCGAGGCTGAACTCCGGCGTGAAGCTCTCGCTGCAACTCGGCGTAGTCTTCCGCGCAAAACCCGCGCAGAGCCCCGCCGTGCAGCAGAAGCGACTCGCGGGCCTGGGCAAGGCGCTGCTGGGTGACCGTGCGGGCCAGTGCGGTTTCGGCGGCGGTCTGCGGGTAGCGCACCCGCAGCAGCAACGCCGCTTGAACCGCCGCCGGTTGCCCGCGCACCGCCTGCGCCAAACCCTCCAGATAATGCACGCCCGTAGCCCCGCGCCGAAACGGCAGGTAGCGCGCGATTTCGGCCTCGTCGATGTTCGACAGCGCGTTGAGCAACGCGCGGAAATCCCCTCCCACAATCACCGCACCAGCCATGCGCTGCGCCGCCAACGCCAGTTCACCCACCGTCTTGATGTGCTCCAATTCGCAGAACATCTGCGTGTCGGCCGAAAGCGCGGTGAGAGCCACCGGAAAGCCGGCATCGATCTTCAGTTTGGCCAGATTTTTGACCACAGGATTCTCCTCCGCGGGAAGGGTTGCCGACGGCGTCAGCATGTCGCCAAACGGAGTGTCGAACGCGAGGGTTTCCTCCAGGATCGACAGCAGTAGATCGGCCACGCTGGGGGGTTGGCCGCGCAGGGCCAAAGACTCGCGCAGCTCGTTCCAGGATAGGTCGATGTAGGCGGAGGGAACCTCGCGCTCGCCGGTCAACGGCCAGCCTGGGCCCTCCAAGTTTTGCGCAAGGCTGCGCAGGGAGGTGTCGGCCAAAATCGACGAGCAGAACGCGCTACGGATTTCGTCCCACTGCTGGGAGGTGTAGCGGGGGGCTTTAACCGGCGCGGCGGGCAGAGGCGGAACCGAGGAAGCATCGCGGGTATTCATGGGCGGTGTTGGTCGATTTCTTCGGCGAGGGCATAGTAGTCACTGACGACATTCTCGCGGGTCGGATCGTTGTTTTCCTGCCCGATGAGATTGACGGGCAAGCCGAGGGTGACCGCACGGCGCACCACCATGGCGTCGCGAATCTGGGTGGTTAAAATCTTGGCGTCGGGGGCGGCGCGTTTTGCGGTCTTGAATTGGTTGAGCCGCAGCTGCATGCGCATCTTGGGAACCTCGATGTCCACGCCGGATTTAATCGAGTTGAAGATGATGCCGCGGATCTGGGTGGCCGGCCCCATGGCGGCGGTGCGGAAACCGGCGGAGAGTTGCTGAAAGCGGCCGAGTTTTTCGACGAGCAAGGTGAAGCCGATCAGGCTGAGCGCATCGGGATTGGACGGCACGTAGATCTCGTTGGAGCTGAACACGCCGCACTGGGAGGCGCGCAGCAGGTTGGGCGGGCAGTCGAACAGCACGTAATCGTAATCGCGAGCCACCTCGGCGAGTTGTTCCTGAAAGAGTAGGTAGGCGGGCTTTTTAGGGTCGCCGGTGAACTCGTTTTCGAGGTCAACGAGGTTAAACGTCGTGGGCAACAAATCCAGGCCGGGCAACACGGCGCGCCCGCTCTTGTCCTGAACTACGTCGCGCACCACCAAATCGCTCAAGCGCACCCCGCCTGGCTCGAAAAACGAGTAAACCGAGCCGTGCCCACCGGCGTTAAGCTTGTTCCAGCGCTCCAGCCGCATCAGCCAGATGCTCGCGTTGGACTGGGTGTCGAAATCACACAGCAGGACGCGGCGTCCCTTGGCCGCCAGACAGGCTGCCGAGTTGACCACCAGGGAGGTTTTACCCACGCCACCCTTGTAATTTAAAAAACTGATTTTTCGTGACATCACTATTCAGGAGCCACCTACGCAATTGAAATGCCAAGACTGTGCCTTTAACGAAACGGGGCGAGTTTACCCCAAACAAAACAAACCTTTTTATTAAATTTTATCGAAAATCGGGAGTCGGGGACCGGGAAACACAGGATTTTCACCCAGTTGTCACCCGGCCGTAACCCTATCGACACCTGAGCATGTCAAGGTTGTGGCATGCGCCCCTTGATTCTCAGTGTCGATGACGAGCAGGATGTGACCGAGCTCGTCGAATTTCACCTCACCCGTGCGGGGTGCAATGTCGTGACGGCGGCCAATGGTCGCGATGCCTTGCAGGTGGTCGCACGCCGCCGCCCCGATCTGATCCTGCTCGACCTGATGTTGCCCGACATCGACGGCTTCGGGGTGTGCGAGATCCTGCGCCGCGACCCCGCCACGGCGACCATCCCGATCCTGCTGCTCACGGCCTGGGCGACCGAAGACGCGCGCAATTTCGGGCTGGAACTGGGCGCGCTCGACTATCTCACCAAGCCCTTCAGCCCGCGCGAATTAACGCAGCGCGTCCAAGCGATTCTGAGCCTGCGCGGCGAGTTGAAATCGAGCGCGTGAAAAGCGCGGGACTTCGCCCGCGTTAAGCCAGGTAGCGCAGGCTTCCTGCCTGCCTTGAAATCGAGAAAAACACCCCGCCGAAGCAGACTGGAAGTCCGCGCTACTTTCGGTCGCTCTGTTTTGCACCACCGCCGCGGCGGATATTCCCTCGGCCAATCCGGTAATTGCTTTTGACCGACGATTTGGCGCGTCCTTAGCTCACGGACCTTAATTTCCTAAAAGCACACCCACCATGTCCGCCGCTCCCTCCATCATCTACACCATCACCGACGAGGCTCCCGCGCTCGCCACCTATTCGTTCCTGCCAATCGTGCAGGCCTTCTCCAAGCACGCCGGCATCAACGTGGAGACCCGCGACATCTCGGTGGCCGCCCGCATCCTAGCGGTGTTCTCCGACCTGCTCCCGCCCGCGCAAAAAACCCACGACGCCCTCGCCGAACTCGGCGCACTCACGCTCAAGCCCGAGGCCAACATCATCAAGTTGCCCAACGTCTCCGCCTCCATCCCCCAGCTCAAGGCCGCCATCGCCGAGCTCCAGGCCAAGGGTTACGCCCTCCCCGCTTTCCCCGAAACCCCTTCGACCGACGCCGAGAAAGACGCCCGCGCCCGCTACGCCAAGGTCCTCGGTTCCGCCGTCAATCCGGTCCTGCGTGAAGGCAACTCCGACCGCCGCGCGCCCAAGGCCGTGAAGGCCTACGCCCGCGCCCACCCGCACTCCATGGGAGCCTGGTCGGCCACCTCCAAGACCAATGTCGCCGCCATGATCGAGGGCGATTTCTTTGGTAATGAACAGTCGTTAACCACCGCCGCCGCCACCACCGTGCGCATCGAGTTGGTTAAAGCCGACGGCAGCGTGCAGGTCCTCAAGGACAAGACCCCGCTCAAGGCCGGCGAAATCCTTGACGCCACCGTCATGCGCAAAACCGCGCTGGTCGCCTTCTACCAGCAGCAGATCGCCCGCGCCCGCGCCGAGGGCGTGCTGCTCTCGCTGCACCTTAAGGCCACCATGATGAAGGTCTCCGACCCCATCCTTTTCGGCCACGCTGTGAAGGTGTTTTTCAAGGACGTTCTTAGTAAACACGCCGCCACCCTCGCGCCCCTCGGCATCGACCTGAACAACGGCTTCGGCGACCTGCTCGCCAAGATCGAAAAGCTCCCCGCCGCCGACAAAGCCGCGATCGAGGCCGACATCGCCTCCACCTACGCCGCTGGTCCGGCCCTGGCCATGGTCAATTCCGACAAGGGCATCACCAACCTCAACGTCCCCTCCGACGTGATTATTGACGCCTCCATGCCCGCGATGATCCGCACCTCGGGCCGCATGTGGAACGCCGCCGGCAAGGAACAGGACACCCTCGCCCTGATCCCGGACCGTTGCTACGCGGGCGTTTACCAAACCGTCATCGAGTTCTGCAAAAAGAACGGCGCCCTCGACCCGAAGACGATGGGCAGCGTTCCCAACGTCGGCCTGATGGCCCAAGCGGCCGAAGAGTACGGCTCGCACAACAAGACCTTTGAAATCCCCGCCGCCGGCATCGTCCGCGTGGTGGAAGAAGCCGGCAACGTGCTCCTCGCCCATCCGGTTTCCGCCGGCGACATCTGGCGCGCCTGCCAAGCCAAGGACGC
>JBIIMH010000243.1:0-4088 GCA_044338095.1 Rariglobus sp.
CAAAATGGGCAAGGACTTCCTGCCGGCCTTCAGGGAGGAAACCGCACTCATCGCCGTGACCTCGGCGCCGGGCACGTCACTTGAAGAAATGAACCGCATTTCCGACGTCATCGAAATGCAGATACTTGCAGTCCCCGAAGTGCGCAAAGTCGGCCGCCGCCTCGGCCGCGCCGAACGCGGCGACCACGTTGTGCCGGTTTCCACCGCCGAGTTCGATGTGGATTTCCGCGATGCCAGTGACGGCCCCCATGAAGGCCCGCTCGCGCGCAGTCGCACCGAGATTATGGCTGATCTTAACCGCCGCCTTAAAACCGTGCCCGGGACCTTTTCAGTGGTCGGCGGACCGTTGGCCGATCGCATCGGCCACATGCTCAGCGGAGTGTCTGCACCTGTGGCGATCAAGATCTTCGGCCCTGACCTCGACACCCTGCGCAAGTTGGGCACGGAGGTGCAGACCATTGCCAAAAGCATCCGTGGCTTCGAGGACGCCAAACTCGACCAGCAGTCCACCATCCCGCAGCTGCGCATTGAAGCGAACCGCGACCGCGCCACGGCCTACGGTGTGACTCCTGGCGAACTGAACGACCAACTCAGCACGTTCATCGGCGGCAAAATCATCGCGGAACTGCGCGAGGGACAGCGGGCCATCAACCTGGTTATCCGCCTGCCGCTGGCGTGGCGCGACTCAGCGGAAAAAATCGCCGGGCTGCCGATCCAAGCCGGCAACGGCCAAATCATTCCGCTTTCGGCTGTGGCCGACGTGCGCGAGGCGCGGGGCCCGAACGTGATTTTCCGCGAAAACAGCCAGCGCCGCTTCACCGTGGCGATTAAGCCCACGGTGCGCGATGTCGGCAAAGTCGTGGAGCGGCTGCAAAACGAAGTGAAGGCCAAGGTGACGCTGCCGGAGGGATATTTTATCACTTACGAAGGTGAGTTCAGGGCGCAGAAAGACGCCACCCAGCGAATCGCCCTGTTTAGTTTGGTGGTGTTCGCCGTGATCATTTTCCTGCTCTACGGCTATTTTCAAAGCTGGTCACTGGCGCTGCAGGTGATGATCAACATTCCCTTGGCGCTGGTCGGCGGGCTGGTGTTCACCTGGCTCAAACTCGACAACATCAGCATCGCCACGCTCGTCGGGTTTATAGCTGTGGGCGGAGTCGCGGCGCGCAACGGCATCATGATGATCTCGCACTACCTGCACCTGATGAAACACGAGGGGCTTGGCTTCACCCGCGAGATGGTGGTTCGCGGGACGTTGGAGCGCATGGTGCCCGTGCTGATGACCGCGCTTGCGGCCGGCATTGCGTTGATACCGCTGGTTCTCGCGGGCGACCAACCCGGCAAAGAAATCCTCCATCCGGTCGCCGTGGTCATCGTCGGCGGGCTGATCTCCTCGACGCTGCTCGATTTTTTGGTGACCCCGCTGCTCTTCCACACCTTCGGCCGCCGTGCTGCCGAGCAAGCGCTCGCTCGTGGCGCAGCCGCCGCGCAATAACCCGGCCCTTTTTCATCCATTTCCAGTCACGATCTAATAAACCAACCAAACGACCTCGCCTCATTCTACTACTATGAAAACTCAACTCCTCCGCCTCCTCGCGCTTGCGGCGCTCGCCCTCAGTGCAAACTTGGCCACCGCACACGAAACCATCACCGCCGGCCCGAATCGCGGCCGCATGCTCACCAAGATCAAGCCACCCGCCGAGTTTCTCGTCACCGCTGAACGCAAGGTGCAGATCACCTTTATCGGCGCTGACGGAAAACCCGTAGCTCCCGCCGACCAGGTCGTCACGGTAACCACAGGCAACCGAGCAGCACCTACCACGCTGAAGTTTACTAAAACCGGCAATAGCTTGATCTCCGATGCCGTGCTTCCTGAGGGCAACGACTTCCCCACGGTGGTGCAGATCAAAGCGACGCCAGAGGCGAAGGCGTCCGTCGCCCGTTTTAATCTCAACACCTCCAATTGCCCCGGCTGCAAAAACGCGGAGTACGCCTGCACCTGCGGACATTGAGTAAACTGATTAGCGTTCAAGTGAGGCTTACGGCCTCCTTGAGCTCACGCTCAAGGCCACATTCTTGGTGTACTCATTGAGTACATCCGCCTCGTGGCCTTAAGGCTTGATCGCACCTAGCGCGTTGACCTTAAGGGAATTCAGCATCCCGTGGATTTTTTCGCTACAAAACCGAGCTCCCCCCAAATGATTGTCATTCGCCGATTGGTGGACCGCCAGCGCGCCTACACGGGAATTTTCCTGCCCGGTGAAGCCGCGCAAATTTTCCCGACCACGGACTTCGAACACGGGCGCATCCTGCAGATTTACAAGCAAGACAAGGCCTACGCGGGAATCGTTAACGATTTCAGCGACGATTACCCGCTTGCGCCTTCAGCCACCCCGGCGACTCAAGCGCAAACCACGCCGGTCGCCCCCGCAGCCGACTCAGCGCACGCGGGCCAAAAAGAACAACCCCGCGCCAAACATCGTCAGGCTCGGAAGCAGCGCCGCCCATAGCACCGGAATCACGTCGCGGCCACCGAGCGTGGAGCTGATTTTAAGCAGGATAAAATAGACCACAAAAAGGCCGAGCGACTTAGTTACACCGACAGCTGGGTTAACCCGCACCCCGCTCACCGCAAAGGGTATGGCCAGGGCGATAATGATCAGCGGCCCGAGCGTGTCCGCCAGCAGCCCATAATAACGCACCTGATAGGCCTTCAACTTGGGGTTATCGTCGACGGAAAATAAGGCGATGATGCGCTGGAGTTGGGTGAAGGAAAGGTTCTGGGGCTTGGCATCATAAATGAGCATGAGCGCGGGGTCCTCGTCCCAATCCGGTCGCCGCAATTCGGTAAACAATTTGGAGCGTTCGACCTCACCATCCTCGGTATTGACGGTGAGCTCACGCCCATCGCGAAACACCCAGCCGCCGTGCACCGGATCGAGCGCGGCCTCGCGCGCCAGCAGACGCGATTTTTCGCGGCGCTGGCCATCGAGTTCCACCACCGTAACCCCGTAACCGCGGCGGCTGAACTGGCCGTAGCGATTAAAAAACCACATGCGCCCGTCCTTGCGGTTATCGAAGGCGACATTCGGTTTAATACCAAGGTGCTCGACCGTGAGGTTTTTCGAAGCGTGCCGGTAGGCAATGTCGTCCTTGATCGCCCGGGCTTCCTCCATCGACCACGGGATCACCGAGGCGTTGATGTACCACATTACCCCGCAAAGGAGCACGCCCACGGCCCAAATACCGCGAGTAATGCGAAACAAGCCCACGCCCGCCGCGCGCATGGCGGTGATCTCATTATTGCGGTGCAGTTGGCCCAAGGTGTAGAGCAGCGAAACCAGCAATGCCAGCGGCAGCACGACCGACAGATAACTGGGCAACTTGATCATGTAATAAATGACCACGTCGGTGAACCGGGCGCCGTTGGCCAGCAGGTCACGAAAATCCTCGAACATCGCCTGCATGAGCAGCAAGCCGAGGGTGGCGGCCAGCACCAGACCGAGCATTTTCAGCCACTCGCGCAAAAGGTAGCGATCGATGAGATTCAAGACCTGCGGTTATTGAACAGCGAAACCCGAAAAGCAAAGCGAGAACTGCCCCTGAAACCGTAGCGGGCGCTCCCCTGCATGCTCCGGCCCAAATCAACTCGCACGCTTTGCCCCTTCAGCGTGCAGGCGCAAAAAAGGGCGCGGCATGGCCGCGCCCTTGGGCTTAGACGAACGCCTACCGCGAACTCAGATTTTCCAGCTTTGGAGAATCTTGATGTAATTGGCGCGTTCGTGGGCGGCTGTGTCCGGGCAGCGTTTCAGATTAAGCGCACCGCGCATGGTCGAGAGATCCTCGTGTCCATGCTCCTTCATCCACCCCGTCAGGCCATCGAGGAGAACCGGGATCGTGCGGGGGCCATGTTCAAGCAGCACCGAGACGATCTGCACCGCATGGGCACCGCCGAGAATCGACTTGATAAGGTCGTCGGGGGTATGCACCCCGCCACTGCAGACCAGCGAGCCCTTTAACTTTGGCGAAAGAATCGACAGCCAACGCAAACGCAGAAGCAGCTCGGACGAGTACGAGAGCTTCAGGCG
>JBIIMH010000244.1:0-4084 GCA_044338095.1 Rariglobus sp.
CCACCCATACGCCGGCACCGGCCGCCTTGACCGCCAGACCGAGGGCGAAATCATATAGGTCCAAAAAATAGGCGCTGTCAGGACGCTTGAGCTGATTCAGCGAGGGCAGGTGTAACAACATGCCGGAAGCCGGCAGGAAATCGCATTCCACGGGATTCGTTTGATAAAAAACGGGGCGACTGCGGAAGCGGTCAAAGCGCAGCGGCCCGTTGGGCTGGCCGTCGTCGCGGTTGCGGGTCAACGGCGCAACGAGGCCGACTGGACTAGGGCTGGTTTTTAGCAGGTCCTGGTGAGCCTCGACTAAACCCGCCAGCAGTCCCGCGCCGGGCTCGCTGTCCTGGTCGAGAATCCACAGGTAATCCGTCCCGTTTTCAGTGCCCCAGGTGAGGGAGCGGTTGATTGCCCCGGCGGTGCCTTCGTTGGCGGGCAGGTGTTGATAAAGGATGCGGTCGGGGGCGTGCGCTGGCGGCACTGGCAGCGCGAGCGGCGCGGGCGAATTATCCACCAGCCTGATGATCGCCGGTGCGTACGTTTGCATCTGGATCGCGTTAAGCACCCGCCCCAACGCAGCGGCATCCCGATAGGCGGTGACGTGGACGGCTATATTATAAAGGCCCGGAACCGCTGTCATGTCGCCGTGTTGCTCAGCGCGGGCGTCAGATGCTTCGGGCTGCGAAAGGTGAACTGGGCGTGGAGGATATAAGCGAGCATGGCTGACACCGGAATTAATAAAAGTCCGGCCAGGTATTCGGTGATTCCGGTTTTTAATATAACAAAGAGGAGCCCGACGTTGACTCCATAGAGAACGGCGTAAACCAGCGCAAAGCGCACGGCGGTCGCAGTGCCGCCGCCGCTTTGTTTAAATACCAGTTTTCCCGTGGAGATGAAGTTGAAGCAAACGGCCAGGACGGTCGCCACCAAGTTGGCTAGCGAGTAGTGCAGACCCAGATAAATAAACAGGGCGAACAGGCCGTAGCCCACGGCTGCATTAAGGATTCCGACCAGCAGGAAGCGGAAAAAACGGGCCTTCTGGGTGAACTTAAACGTCATGAATTTATGGGTATGGGAAACGCCTCCGCACGGGGCAATCGTGGATTTCTCCGGATGCGTGGGGTGAGGGGGCTTTTGCCCTTGCCCGCGCCCTGCGAGGCGTTGCACTCAGTCCTTCTTTAACATGGCTGAACCCACCGCCCTCCCTGCCTCGCTCCCCAACGCCGACCACGTCCTCCTCATCGTCAAAGAGCTGGGGCCTTCGGTCAAAGTCCACCAGGTCGCCACGACCGCCCAGCTCCTCAAGGAGGGCGCCACCGTTCCGTTCATCGCCCGTTACCGCAAGGAGGCCACCGGCGAACTCGACGAGGTCCAAATCACCACCATCCGCGACCGCTTGGAACAACTCGCCCAGCTCGACGAGCGCCGCGCCGTTATCCTCGCTTCCCTCAAGGAGCGCGGCCTGCTCACCCCGGCCCTCGATAACCAAATCGCGTTGGCCGAAACCCTCACGCGCCTCGAAGACATCTATCTGCCGTTCCGTCCCAAGAAGCGCACCCGCGCCACCATCGCCAAGGAAAAGGGCCTGGAGCCCCTCGCCGAACTCATCTGGGCCCAGGATCCCGCCACCGATTTCGCTGCCGCCGCCCTGGCTTACGTCGGCCGCGAGTACCAGCCCGACGACGGTAAATCCCCGCCCACGCCGGTGCAAAAAATCGCCACGCCCGAGGAGGCGTTTGCAGGTGCGCGCGACATCCTTGCCGAGCGCGTCAGCGATGATGCCGGCGCGCGTGAAAAACTCCGCTCCATTTACCGCGAGTCCGCCGTCATCACTTCCAAGGTGATCGGGGGCAAGGAGGTCGAGGGCGCCAAGTTCAAGGACTACTTTGAGTGGTCGGAGCCGCTCTCCAAGTGCCCCTCGCACCGCCTGCTCGCCATGCGCCGTGGTGAAAAGGAGCTGTTTTTGATGATGCGCATCACGGTCGACGAGCTGCTCTGCCTCGCCGAACTGGAGCGGCTTTTCATCAAAGCCACCTCGCCCGTCGCCACTGCGCAACTACGCCTGCTGCTCGCCGACACCCTCAAGCGCCTGCTCGCCCCTGCCATGGAAACCGAGTTCCGCCTCGATTCCAAAAAGAAGGCCGACGCCGACGCCATCAAGGTGTTTGCCGACAACGCCCGCGAATTGCTGCTCGCCGCGCCGCTCGGCCAGCGCGCCGTGCTCGCCCTCGACCCGGGTTTCCGCACCGGTTGCAAAACCGTGATCCTCGATCGGCAGGGCAAACTGTTGCACAACGACGTGATTTACCCCGACCGCCACGAGGTCGAGGCCGCGGAAAAAATCAAAGGCTTCATCGAGTTTTTCAAAATCGAGGCCATCGCCATCGGTAACGGCACCGCCGGCCGCGAGACCGAGGCCTTCGTCCGCGGGCTGAAACTCCCCGCTTCGATCACCGTGGTCATGGTCAACGAGTCGGGTGCCTCCATCTACTCGGCCAGCGAGGTGGCGCGCGAAGAGTTCCCCGATCACGACCTGACGGTGCGTGGCGCCGTGTCGATTGGCCGCCGCCTGATGGATCCGCTCGCCGAGTTGGTGAAGCTCGACCCGAAGAGCATTGGCGTCGGCCAATACCAGCACGACGTCGACCAGAACGCCCTCAAGCGCTGCCTCGACGACACCGTGATTTCCTGCGTGAACGGCGTGGGCGTGGAGCTCAACACCGCCTCCAAGCAACTGCTCGCCCAGGTCTCGGGTCTCAACAGCCGAAGTGCCGCCGCCATCGTCGCCCGCCGCAACGAAAAGGGCGCCTTCAAAACCCGCGCCGACCTCTTGGACGTGACGGGCCTCGGTCCCAAGGCTTTCGAGCAAGCCGCCGGCTTCCTGCGCATCCACGATGCCGCGCACCCGCTCGACGCCTCGGCGGTGCACCCCGAGCGTTATGCGCTGGTGGAGAAAATGGCCGCCGACCTCGGCTGCACCGTCGCCGACTTGTTGCGCGACGAAAAGCTGCGCAAAAAGATCAACCTCGCCGCCTACGTCACCGAGGCGGTCGGTTTGCCGACGCTTACCGACATCTTGGCTGAGTTGGCCAAACCCGGCCGTGACCCGCGCGAAAAGTTTGAAGCCTTCAGTTTTCAAGAAGGCGTGAACAAACCCGAAGATTTAAAGCCCGGCATGAAGTTGCCCGGCCTGGTGACCAACGTGACGGCTTTCGGGGCGTTTGTGGACATCGGTGTGCACCAAGACGGACTGGTGCATGTGAGCCAGTTGGCGGACGGCTTTGTGAAGGATCCGGCGGCGGTGGTGAAGCCCGGCCAGAAGGTGAGCGTGACGGTGACGGAAGTCGATTTGGCGCGCGGGCGCATTGCCTTGTCGATGCGCAGCGCTCCGCAATTGGGTGCGAAGACCGGTCAAGCCGGCCCGCGCACGAGTCCGGGGCAAGCCCGCCCGGCGCAGATGGCCGCGCCGGTGGCGAAACCCGCGCAGTCATTGACCAACGACTGGTTCGCCGCCGCGCTCAACAAGAAGCGCTAAGCCTGCGTCAGCGGCGACCTCGCAGTATGCCGTTGAATTTACTCCCGTTCATCGCCGCCGACTTCGGAGTTCGGGCTTGGCGTCGGTCAGGTCAGTGCTTTTTCGCTCTCAGGGCGGCGACCAATTCGGCGGTGCCGGCGGCCATGCTGATGCGCGGCGCGTAGCCGAGATCGCGCCGCGCGGCGGCGATGGAAAACCAGTGGTCTTTGGCCAGTTCGGCGGCGATGAAGCGCGTCATCGGCGGTTCGCCCTTTAACGGTAGCACCCGCCACGCCGCCTCGCACAACGCCCCCACCGCCGATGCCGCCCCCAGCGAAACGCACTGCGTGATTGCTGGCTCGCCAAGCGCGCCGAGCAAGCCGTTGATCCAATCCCACAGCACGACCGGTTCGCCGTTGGTAATAAAATACGCCCGCCCACCCGCCGCCGTCGGTGTGTCACCGATTGAGCGATACGGGGCCGCCGGGGCGGCTTCCGCGGCCAGGGCGGTTTCGGCGGCGAGGTGGGCGTCGACGGCGTTTTCGACGTGGACCATGTCCATGCGGTTTTGGCCGTTGC
>JBIIMH010000245.1:0-4080 GCA_044338095.1 Rariglobus sp.
TGGGGCTCAGTGTGCTGCACTACCTCAACTTGCGGCGCCTCGTGCTGCGCCCGCTCGCCGAACTCGCCCAGCGCCACCTCGGTGCCTCGGGCCCAAGCCCTCGCCCGGCTGCCTCCGCAGTGGATCCCGCCGACGAAATCGGCCAACTCGACTCCGCACTCACGTGGATCGCCACCGAGCGCAGGGCCGCCGAAGCCGATTTAGTGGAGACCAATAACCAGCTCAGCCAGGCCATCGCGCGAGCCAACCAATTGGCCGCAACCGCCGAGTTGGCCACCATCGCCAAGGCCGATTTCCTGGCGAACATGAGCCACGAAATCCGCACCCCCATGAACGGGGTCATCGGCATGTTGAGCCTGTTGGCCGACACCCCGCTTTCGGACGAACAACGCAAGTTTGCAACCGTCGCCAGTGCCAGCGGCGAGACCCTGCTCACCCTGATCAACGACATCCTTGATTTCTCTAAGATTGAGGCCGGCCGACTATCGATCGAGTCGATCGATTTGGACCTCCAACAGCTGCTCGCCTCGCTCATGCCTCTGTTTGAATTCCGCGCCGCCGAAAAACACATCACATTGACCCGGGAAATCCCACCCACGGTGCCCACGCTGCTAAAAGGCGACCCGGTGCGCCTGCGCCAAGTGATCACTAACTTGATGACCAACGCGCTCAAGTTCACCGAGAAGGGCGAGGTGAAACTGAGCATTACGGCCCCGCGCATCACGCCCACGGAAGTGATTTTGCGCTTCACGGTGCGCGACACCGGACTGGGGATTGCGCCCGAAAAACTCGGACTGTTGTTCAGCAAATTTAGCCAGGTGGACGCCTCGATGACGCGCAGGTACGGCGGCACTGGGCTGGGCTTGGCCATTTGCAAACAGCTCGCCGAGTTGATGGGCGGGGAAGTCGGGGTGAGCAGCCAAGTCGGGCAAGGCTCCGAGTTCTGGTTCACCGCCCGGCTCGGCCGCCAGCCGCCGACGGCACGCCGCGCCGCCGTTGGGGCGCTGAGCTCCAGCTTGGCGGCCTCTGTCTCTGCCTCTGCCGCCGCCAATGTACCCACACCCGCGCCGCAGACGGCGGCCCCAGCGCGCATCCTGCTCGCCGACGACAATGCGACCAATCAACTCGTGGCGATCAGCCTGTTGAAAAAATTCGGTTACGCCTGTGATGCGGTGGACAACGGAGTCGCGGCGGTACGAGCGCTAGCCGGTCACGCTTACGAGCTGGTGTTAATGGACGTGCAGATGCCCTCGATGGACGGCCATGAAGCGACCCAGCGCATCCGGGCGGGGGAATCCGGTGAAACCAAGCGCCAGGTACCGATCATCGCGATGACCGCGCACACCCTGAGTGGTGACCGCGAAGCGTGTCTGACGGCCGGCATGAACGATTACCTGTGTAAACCCATCGAGCCGCTGGCGCTCAAAGCGATGGTCGAACGCTGGCTGCCGGCCGCCCCAACAACTTCACCAACAACGTCCAACATCTAAAATTGACCATCCAACCCTCAACCGCCATTCCCCGGCCGCTGCCCCTCCGCACTCCGGCTCAGTCCTTGGTCATTGGCCCTCAGTCCTTGGTCATTGGCCATTGGTCATTGGTCATTGGTCATTGGTCCTTGGCCCTCAGTCCTTGGTCATTGGCCATTGGTCATTGGTCATTGGTCCTTGGCCCTTGGTCATTGGTCATTAGCCCTTGATCCTTGATCCTCAGCCCCTCCTGACTTGAACGTTGGATGTTGAATGTTGGATGTTGAACGTTCTCCGGAATCAGCCCTCCGACCTCCGCCCCCTCTCTCCCTCGCCCTTTTTCCCATGCCACAGCCCCTCCCACTCGCCCACCCCGACCGGCTTGCCGCCCTTCACCGCCTGCGCCTGCTCGATAGCGAAGCCGAGGCCAACTTCGACCGCGTCTCCCGTCTCGCCTCCCACCTGCTCAACGCCCCCGTCGCCCTGCTTTCCCTCGTCGACGACCACCGCCAGTTTTTCAAATCCGCCGTCGGCCTGGGCGGCTGGGCCGGCGAAGCCCGCGAAACGCCCCTTACCCACTCGTTTTGCCAACACGTCGTCACCTCCGGTGCCAACCTGGTCGTCGAGGACGCCCGCGCCCACCCAGTGGTCTGCGACAACCTGGCCATCCCCGATCTCGGCGTGGCCGCTTACCTGGGCATCCCGGTACGCGATCGCGATGGCTTTGTGCTAGGCTCATTCTGCGTCATCGACGGCAAAACCCGCGCTTGGTCCCCGGCCGAAATCGCGCTGCTCGAAGACCTCACGCAGATGGTCATGACCGAGATCGCCCTGCGCCAGGAAAACAACGACCACCACGAAACCGCCGCACTCCTGCGCGATCGCAACGAGGCGGTCGTCGCCGCCAAAGAGGCCGCCGAAGCCGCCAGCCGCGCCAAGGCCGATTTTCTGGCCAACATGAGCCACGAGATCCGCACCCCCATGAACGCGGTCATCGGCATGACCGAGCTGCTCCAGCACACCGAACTCACCGGGCCGCAAACCGACTTCGTCCGTACCATCCGCAGCAGCAGCGAGAGCCTGCTGACCTTGATTAACGACATCCTGGATTTCTCGAAGATCGAGTCCGGCCACCTAGAGCTGGAAAAGGTGCCGGTTAACCTGCGCGACTGCCTTGAAAGCACGCTCGATTTGGGCGCGGTGCAGGCCAACGCCAAGGGCCTGGAACTGTACGCCGACATCGCCGCCGCGCTGCCCGAGCGAATCCTCGGCGACAGCACGCGCCTGCGCCAAGTCGTGGTCAACCTGGTGTCCAACGCGATTAAGTTCACCCGTTTTGGCGAGGTGGTGGTGACCCTCTCGCGGCTGCCCGCCGCCCCCTCCACCCTCACGCAGCCCCCGCAACCCGAACGCCTGCACGTGTGCGTGCGCGACACCGGCATCGGTATCCCGCAAGAACGCCTGCACCGGCTGTTCAAGGCGTTTTCCCAAGTCGATGCCTCCACCACCCGCAACTTCGGCGGCACCGGGCTCGGTCTGGCGATTTGCCGGCGGCTGGTGGAGCTGATGGGCGGACGCATCTGGGTGGAATCAAAACCGGGGTGCGGATCCCAATTCCAATTTGAAATTCCTCTGGTGCTGCCGCCTGACGAGCCCGTGGCCGCAACGCCCCCCGCGCTGCTCGCCGGCAAACGCCTGCTCTTTGTGGACGGCAACCCGGAGAAACTTCAGGTGCTCACCCGCCAGGCCCGCACCTGGGGGATGGAGACCACGCCCACCGCCTTCGGCTCCGAAGCGCTCGCCCTGCTCGATCAAGGCGAGGCGTTCGATTTGGCCATCATCGACGTGCAAACCTGCGCCGCCGACGGCCCCGCGTTCATCGCAGCGGTGCGCCAACGCCGCTCGCCCGCAAAACTCCCCATCATCGCGCTGGCCCCGCTGGGCGACGACGCCACGCGCTTCGCTGCATTTGAGTTAACCCGCGTGCTCCCTAAACCGACCAAAACCACCGCGCTGCTCCAGGTGATTTCGGGGCTGTTTACCCCGGCCGCCGAGGAGGCCGCACCCGCGACGATCCCGATCGACGCCAACATCGGAGCCACGTACCCGCTGAAGGTGCTTCTCGCGGAGGATCACCCGACCAACCAACTGGTTGCGCAACTGCTACTGGGGCGCCTTGGCTACACCTGCATCACGGTGGGCAACGGTGTGGAAGCGCTTGAAGCGGTGGCCCGCCAGCCCATTGACGTCATTTTTATGGACGTGCAGATGCCCGAAGTCGACGGCTTGGAAGCCACGCGCCGGCTCGGCACCCTGTATCCGACGCGCAAACGCCCGTGGATTGTGGCGATGACGGCCAACGCGATGGAAGGGGACCGCGAAGCCTGCCTGGCCGCGGGCATGGACGATTATATAAGCAAACCGATCAACGCGGTGGCGCTCGGCCGCGCCCTGGTCAACGCCCACGCCAGCCTTATGCTACGCCGGTAAACGCCCGAAAAAACCCGACAACATCCAACATTGAACATCCAACGTTCAACCAACCCCAGCCACCCGCACTCCACCTCGGTCATTGGTCATTGGCCATTGGCCATTGGTCATTGGCCATTGG
>JBIIMH010000246.1:0-4050 GCA_044338095.1 Rariglobus sp.
ACCTGCTGGTACTTCACGTCGTCGGCGATCACGCGGGTGACGTCGCTTTCGCGCAGTTGGGGGTTGGTTTTGAGGTCGTCGCGAAACTTGGCGTAAACCTTGGCGTCGAATTGGCCGTCGGCGCCGGCGAAGGCGCGCAGCGTCTGAATATGGCGGGTGAGGTCGTCGTTGGATGGGGAGGGCAGGTTGAGTTCGCCGGCCAGGTGGAGAGCTGCCAGGCGCTGGAGTGCGTACTGCTGGAACTGGCCTTCGCTGCGCATCTGAATGCCGTGGAGTTGCACACTCAACGAGGCATCGCGGACCAGCTCTTTGGTGTCCTCGGAGGCGGCTAGGTTAATCCCAAAGTAGGGGCGGGCCGGGGTCTGCTTGGCGACATGACCAAAGCCGGAAGAGGCATTGGTGATGAACACGAAGGAGATTATGACCAGAATGAGCAGGGCGAGAAACAGCCACTTGAAGTGCTGCTGGAAGGTACGTTGGATCCAGGAAATCATAGAGGTAAAAGGGCCGATGGTGAGTGGAGTGCGGGATGATTCAAGAGCCGAATACACGGCTTTTTTCAGGGTTAACGCATCGCGATTTTGAGTGCGCGACTGATATTTGCCTTCAACGGAGCGCGCCCGGAACTCTGAGCGGGAAACGCATTTTTCCGCCTTAAAATGGTCGTGTGGATATCCGCTCGGCTTACATTCATTACGGCCTGGGTGAGGGAAATAATCCGCCCCAAGGCATAAAAACAGCCGCGCAGTGAGTTATGCGCGCGATGGCGGGGAAGCCGGATTTCCGTTTGGTAGCTTGCGAAAAATCGCTGCTAGAACGGGGCGGACATAACCGGCGCTTCAAGTCGATAGCACAAACATGGCGTACCCAGCCATGCCGGCCAAGCCAAGCCCGGCCGCTAGGCCGACGCCGATAAAGTTAATGAATACCGTGCAAAAGTAGAGTCCCAGCGAGCCCAGTGCAAAGCTCGCCATGGGCGTGGTCTGGCCGCGCGAGTAGAGGATAACGCCGACCATGCCCATGCCGAGGGTGGCGCTCAAACGAACTAGCGGATACGCTTGCGTGACTTGAAGGAACAAGAGCAGTGCAAGTACGGCCTGGCCAAGACCGAGAATGGCCAACGGGTGGAATAGCAGACGTTCCACATCCAGCTGGGTCAGAACGTCTATGGAGGGCAAGCACAGGGCGGCCGCGCTGAAGCACAGGATGAGGGTGGCCGACCAGCGGCCAATGCCAGCGGCGCGCTCGCGAGCGATGGTTGGATCGATCTTATCGGCGGTTTCCTCTGTACGACCATCGGCGGCGGCAAGCAGTTGAACGACCGAAATCGGGGCGGCGTTGGTGTCGGTAACATTGAGCGTTTTAAACGTCGTTTTTGCCTTTAACTTGAGGGCTGCTTTTTGAGGGAAAACAACTGCGCAGACCGCTGGGTTGGTCTCTAGGGCAACCCACTCTTCGGCGCCGGCGTCGTAGTAGAGCGTCTCCTTGGTGATTTGGCCGTTTTCGGCCAGTGACACCATGTGCTCGTGATTAAACGGACCGCGGGCTTCGGTTTCGGAGGCGTTACGAATGTAGAATTCCTGCGTGGCCATAGGGAGGGGAGTTGGCTTGAACGTGCTTGGGTCCGGAAGGGCCCGCAAGCGTTGTTTTGGAGCCCGGCCCGTTCGCTTACATGCGATTGACTGTGCGCAATCCAAGCAGTTCCAGGCCGGTCTCCAACACGAGTAAAGTGCGCGCGCACAGCAGCAGACGGCGGGCGCGGACGGCGGGGTCTTCGACGGCGACTTTGTCGGCGGCGTAAAACGCGCTGAACTCGCCCGCGAGCTCGTAGAGATAAAGCCCGAGGAAATGCGGCCGCAGGCCGGAGGTGGCCAGTGAGGTCGCATCGGCGAATTTCACCAGTTTACGAGCTAGAGCGAGTTCGGCGGGAGTCTCGATGGCGTTGGCCGCGGTCTCGGTGGTCACGTCGCCGGGGGTGGCGTCGAGCTTGCGGAAAATGGAGCGGATGCGCGCGACCGCGTAGAGCAGGTACGCGGCGGTGTTGCCCTCCAACGAAATCATCTTGTCCCACGAAAAGAGGTAGTCGCTGGAGCGGTTTTGGGAGAGGTCCGCGTATTGGACCGAGCCAATGCCGACGATCTCGGCGATCTGGCCGCGCTCGGCCTCGGGCAACTCAGAGCTGCGTTCATCGACCAGGCGGCGGGCGCGTTCGATCGCCTCGCGCAGCAGGTCCTTCAATTTAATGTTTTCGCCGCTGCGGGTTTTGAGCGGCTTGCCATCCTCACCGAGCACAGTGCCGAACGCGACGTGTTCAAGGTGCGGGCAGGAGCGTCCGGTTTTATCGAACCACTTTTGGGCGGTGAGAAAAAGTTGTTGGCAATGGTCGCCTTGGCGCGAGTCGATCACGTAGGCGGCGGCGTCGGCCTTGAGCACCTCTTTGCGGTAGAGGATGGTGGCGAGGTCGGTGGACGCGTAGTTCGCCGCGCCATCGGATTTGCGCACGAGGAAGGGCTGTTCCTTGAAGCGGGGGTGCTCGGCATGGAACACCACCAGCGCACCTTGGCTCTCGGTGGCGAGGCCGCACTCGGTGAGTTCTCGGTAAACGCGCTCGACCTTGTCGTTGTAAAAACTCTCGCCGAGCGTCAGGTCAAAACGGATACCGAGCAGGTCGTAGATTTGCTGGAACGCGGTGAAACTGACTTCGCCGATCTTTTTCCAAATGGCGGTGTCTTCGGGATCGCCGGACTGGAGTTTGACCAGCTCCTGCTGAGCCTCCTTGAGAATGGCTGGATCGGCGTCGGCGGCATTGTTGCCCACCTTATAAAGGCGCTCGAACTCAGCCAGCGGATCGGCCGCGAGTGCGGATTCCAGAGCGGCCGGATCGGAGGCGAGAATCTTTTTATAGGCCCAAATGAGTTTGCCGAACTGGGTGCCCCAGTCGCCGATGTGATTATCGCGAATGACTTTTGCGCCGCTGAAAGCGAGTAGGCGGCACACCGATTCGCCGATCACGGCCGAGCGCAGGTGACCGACGTGCATTTGTTTGGCGGTGTTGGGCGAGCTGTAGTCGACGACCCAAGTTTTGCCAGCGTAGCTAGTAGCGGCACCTGCGGCGAGTTCGGCACGGGTGGGGAAGGCCCGCAGCCACGCCTGAAGCGCGCCAGGTTTGAGCGTGAAGTTAATGAAGCCGGGGCCTGCGATGACTACCTCAGCGGCCTCGCGCACCTCGTCCGGCAAGGCGGCGACGAGCTTTTCGGCGAGGGCGCGGGGATTCTGTTTCGTGCGCTTGGCGTAAGGCAGAACGCCGTTGGCTTGGAAGTCGCCGTGCTTGGGGTCGGCGGTGCGCACCTCGGGGGAAAAATCGGCGGCATCAAAGCCGGCGGCGGTCGCGGCAGTCTTCAGGACCGCGTCAAAAGCGGCGGCTTGGTTAAACGAAACGTTCATCGCTTCACTCAACGGATTCGATGGAGCGCTGCGCAAGCGTGGAATTGGCGTTGCCACATGGGGCTGGCTACTGCCCTGCGGAGCTTCTGCCGTGAAAGCTGAAGGCAGAAGCTCCGCAGGTTCTTCCCCAGAGTCGCTCTATTCCATAGGACCAACTCTGTTTTTAACCACGACAAACCCGAACCGACACGACTGGCGGCGGGTTCGCTGTGCCGTCTACGTCAGCACCAAAGTAGGACCGTGCGAGCTCAGGGATTGCCCCGCGTGCCGCTGCCTGCGAAATCCACGGGCTACGCAATGAGTTTTTCGACTTTTACCCGCAGCATCCGTATCGCCCGTCCCGCCGCCGAGGTGTTCGCCTGGCATGAACGCCCAGGTGCGTTCGAGCGTCTTGCCCCACCGTGGCAGAAGCTCCAACTCATCTCCCGTTCCGGCGGTATCCGCGACGGCGCGACCGTGAGCCTGCGCACGAAAATCGGCCCGTTCTGGGTGCGCTGGGACGTCGAACACCGCGACTACCGTGAGGGCGTGCAATTTCGCGACGTGCAGCAACGCGGTCCCTTCGCCCACTGGGAACACCTGCACCGCGTCGAACCCATCGAGGAC
>JBIIMH010000247.1:0-4041 GCA_044338095.1 Rariglobus sp.
TGATGACATGGGCGTCACGACCGAACTCCTCGGTCACCGCAGTCATAATCTCGTTCACCTTGGGCAACGTGAGATCGGTGCCACCCACGATGTTGACGAGAAGCCGGTCCGCCTTACGGGCGAACTCTGGGGTGGCGCGCAAGGGGCACGACTTCACTGCCTCAATCGCTTGGGCGACCGCGTTCTCGCCGGTGCCGG
This sequence comes from Rariglobus sp., assembly GCA_044338095.1. Classification (GTDB taxonomy): domain Bacteria; phylum Verrucomicrobiota; class Verrucomicrobiia; order Opitutales; family Opitutaceae; genus Rariglobus. The sequence continues at coordinate 199 of JBIIMH010000247.1, forward strand.
CACCAAGGCCAAAAAGAGTTTTCCCTCCCCGTGTGTGGAAGGCCTGGCGGAGGGTGGCAAAATCCAAGTTGATCAGCCCGGTGAGGAAGAGCATCGACCAAATCGATTTAACGCCGCGACCAATCCACTCATCGGCACGTGCAAAGGAGTCCAGGGCTGTTTCACCGTCCACCGCCTGCTGAAGAAGGATGTCATTGGGCAGCGGGATAACGGCATCACACACCTTGCGAAGAGCTGCCAGGCCTTCCTCGGCCTGCTTGGCGCGACGGCCGCCCTCAAAGGTGAAGGGCATGGTCACAAAGGCGATGACCAGCGCACCGGACTCGGCGGCGATTTCAGCCACCGTCGGAGCCGCGCCGCTCCCCGTGCCACCGCCCATGCCGGCAACCAGAAAAACCACGTCACACCCCTTAACCACGGCCGTGATCTTTTCGCGGTCTGCCTCCGCCGCATCATGACCAAGATCAGGATCGCCACCGGCCCCCAAACCGCGGGTCACCGTCGAACCGATAAAAATCTTATCCTGTACTGGAGAGTTGGATAACGCCTGATGGTCGGTGTTGATCACCGCCATCTGAAGCCGGTCGAGGTTCTCCATCTTGAGGCGGTCCACGGCATTGGATCCGGCACCACCAACACCAATCACTTTAATCGCAATCGTACGATCGGTGAGGATACCGTGAGCAAGGGGAAGTTCGGAAGGTGTCATGGCTTGGTCCACAGCGAAGGATTAGGCGGAGGCGAACAGCTTTTGTACCCAACTCGGAGTACGGGAACGACGGCGAGGGGCGGACAATTCGGTGCGCGAACCTATTCCGTAGTGCAACAGTCCCAGCACGCTGGTGAAGGACGGATCGCGAAGGTTTTCAGTTACCCAGCTCGGCGCCTCGCCCAAACGGACTTGAACGCCAAAAACGCGGGCAGCCGCCTCATCCAGCCCGGGCAGGTTCGCCGTGCCACCGGTGAGGATTATTCCTGCGGCGGTCTTCTCCGGAGAAAAGGCCGGACCGAGTTTCTTGCGCACCACCTCAAACAGTTCGGTCGTGCGAGCCGCCGTAATTTGCTCGATTGAGTGGCGTGAAAACTGGCGATCGCCTATGGCGAAATCGCCATTGAGCCAGACCTTCTCGGTACGATCCTTAGTTGTCACCGTGCCCCGGCCAAAACGCATTTTAATCTTTTCTGCTTGGCCCTCGGTGACCCGCAACCCGAGGCTTAAATCGTTGGTCAAATGACTGCCAGCAACCGGAACCACACCGGTGATCTGGGCACAGCCGTCTCGGTAAAGCACAAAATCCGTGGTGCCCGCACCGACATCGATCACCAGCACGCCGTTCTGTTTTTCTTCAGAGGAGGCGAGCATCGCGCCCGATGCCAGGCTGGAGAGAATCAACTCGGCGACGCGGACGTTGAAGCCGCGAATGACATGGAGTTGGGCGGCGATCATGCTCTCAACGCCATGCACGGTCCAATAACCCGCCTCGAGGCGCTGGCCAACCAAGTGTTCGGGGTCGGGGACATTGCGACCATCCAAACGGAACGGACGGCGCAGGTGGTGAACAACCAAACGGCCATCGGGAAGTTTTTTAGCCTTCGCCAAACGGCAAACCGTGTCGATGTCGAGGGCGCTAACCAGATTGTCCGCCGAGGAGACGTTGACCGCGGCCTCGTTGTAAAAGCCCTCAAGGTGGCCGCCGGTCTGAGCCAGATAAACCTCGTCGATGCGCGTGCCGGCTTTTTGCTCGGCAGCCATTAGTGCGGTGTGGGTGGCCTCGCTGGCGGCGCGAAAATCCACCACCGCGCCCTTGATCACGCCACGCGACTGACATTCACCGACCCCAATGATATGCAGGGAGCCTTGGCTAAGCTCACCGATAAGGACGCTGACTTTGGATGTGCCGATTTCCACGGCACCAATGAATTTGGTTCTAGAACTCACGTTTCGAGGGAGAAGAATTACGGGAAGGAGCGAAAAAAGAGGGCGTACTGGTAACAGCAGTGTTTCTGAAAAAGTTAAGCCCAGGGCTCCGCTGCGGTGCACTCACGGGCTTGGGCGATTCAAAGGAGATCGGCACCTGCTTGTCGCCGATGGAAAGGTTCACCGACTTGAGCTGCCCAGGCGCGTTCTGCCGGCGTGTCTCGGCGATGATGTAATCTAGGCGCGCCAACTGCTTGTAGAAACTGTCCTGCGACGAGCCGAACGTGATGGCCTCGACCTCGGCCGACTTGACCAAAAGCGTGCGATCGAGCCCGAAGCGGGCCAGCGAAACGACTCTGAATGAGCGGTACAACACGGGCGCCGAAACCTGAGCGGTTCCAAGTAAGTCCGCCACCACATCCATGCCTTCAATTCGCGCAAAACCCGCACCCTCGCGAACCAGTTTCACCCCGTCGATGAAAGGAAACGCATCGGTCATTTCCACGTTATAACCGAAACCTGAATACACAGTGCCGTCGCGTGCGACGACAAAAACAACGGGGCTGGCATCGCCAATCTGTGCCATGATACGGGCAACCGGGGTGCGCTCCTGAAGCGTCACCACCAGGATATCGGGAAAGCGGCGCTCGATGACGGCCTTGCTCACCTGACGGCTTTCCTCCAGCCGCCCCTTCAGCTTGATCAAATCGAGCTCCATGAGGCTGGCCGACTTGGGCAAATCCAGCGTCCGCTGCACCCAGGTTTTATCCAGCACTCCATCGGTGCGCACAGTGAAATCGCGCACCGGAACGCCCTTAGTTGGCGAGGTGATGCGCGCCGGATTGGTGCCCCACAAATGGACGAGCTCGTAAACACCCCAAGCCGATACGGCGACCAGCAGCAAGACACCCACAATATGGCCCACGCCCAGAACCAAACGCTTCTTGCCCTCGCGCCCCATCGTGCGCGGTTTCACCTGCTGGGGAATGTCTCTCCAGCTGCGCGTACTCACGTTGGTAGGATTGGACTCACTCATTTCAAATAGTGTCGCCTGCCGCCCTTAAACGAAAACGCTGCACCGCCGGATTCACCAACTCGCGGACCAACTCGGTAAAATCCAGCCCGACGCAGCGTGCACTCATGGGCAAAAGACTGGTTTCTTTCATGCCCGGGAGCGTGTTGATTTCCAGTAAATAAAGGGGGTTATCCACATTTTGCTCACAAAGAATAAAGTCGACCCGGGCGTAATCCCGGCAACCACAGGCGTCATAGGCGATTTCGGCGGCTTTTTGGGTGGCCAAAGCAAGCTCATCGCTGAGCGGTGCAGGCGCAAAGTACTGGGTCGCCCCCTTGGTGTATTTACTCGCGAAATCATAAACCCCCGATTTCGGCTTAATTTCCACTACGCCCATCGCCTTTCCCCGGACCACGCCTACGGACAGCTCGCGACCCACAAGGCGTTGTTCAATCAACCAGTTACCATCAGTAATTGCGGCGATAGCCTGCGCCAAAATCGCCCGATCGGTGGCAATGGTTAACCCCACGCTGCTGCCCTGGTCATTGGGCTTAATGACCACTTGATCGCCAATGGCAGCGATGACCTCGTCCGACGTGGGTTTCTGCGCGGCGGCGAAGCTGAGCCCGGCCGCCACCGTGATACCGCAAGCGGCGGCTGCGTTTTTCGTCGCAGCCTTGTCCATGGTGAGCGCACTGCCCGCCGCATCACAGCCCGCGTAGATCACACCAGAGGCATCGAGCAAACGCTGCATACCGCCGTCCTCACCAAACGTACCGTGTAACGTCGAAAAAACTACATGCCTCCGTGGGTCAAGGCCGGCCGGAATTTCATCGGAATCCACCGTGAACAGGCGGGTGGGAAACACGCGGGCAAGCGCCAGTGCGGAGGCTGCGCCCGAGCCGATTGA
>JBIIMH010000248.1:0-4040 GCA_044338095.1 Rariglobus sp.
GTAGCCGCCAAATAGTTCGCCGCAATAGGTCAGGCAGCGTGGCGGGGCTTCGGGCAGGGCGAGGCGGGCGAGGTCGAAAAAGCCGTGGTTGGTGTGGGCGTGGACGCTGATGATGCGGTCGGGGCGCCAGTCGCGGATGAGTTGGCTAAAGGTGTCGCGGCCCAGGATTTTTGTGCCTCGGCGGTGCATGCCGGCGATTTCCAGGTAGTTGAAATACAGGTGGTGCAGACGCGGGGCGTGGCGCTGGATCACGTTGTAAAGCTCAACGCCGAAACGGTACAGGCCGTGGGTGGTTTCCAGCACCGGGTGGATGCGCACCTCGACCTTGTCGCCGTACACCTGGATGGCCCACTGGCGCAGGGAATCCGCGCGCATGTTGTGGCCGGTGCCGGTTGAGGACGTGAGGATGAGCCAGCGCATATTTGAGCGAGGAAGCTAGGAGCTAAAGGCTAGGAAGCGGAGCGAGGAGGGTGGTCAGCAAAACGCCGGTTCCCGTGAGAGAACCGGCGTTTTGCTAGGGTGTTTCAGAGCTTACCCGTTTACCCATTTGTCGGCTTGGTCGCTTAGAGCGCGTAGCCGCCGAGGCGTTTTTCGATGCGGTTTTTGTCGAGTTTGACGAAGGCGGGCAGGCCGTTGTCGTAGGGGACGACGGTCTCGCCTTGAATCAGCGGCAAGGCGTAACGCAGGAACTGTTGGTTCATGCTGATGCCGTCTTCGCTGATCCATTCGCGGGGGAGTTTCTTCACGCCGTTGGCGATGTCGGAGAGGGGGGCCAGGCCGGTCTCAACGGTGTAATGGTCGTGGTCGCCGCGCAGCAGGGTGATCATGACGTCGGTCTCGCCGGCGATGGCGGCTTTGACGGCGGCTTGGCCGGCGAGGTAGGCCTCGTCGGTGTCGGTCTTGGAGGCGGCGTGCACGGCGGCGCGCTGGGCCATGCCGAGCTTGACGGTGCGGGCTTTGATGCCGGGCAGGTTCTGCTCGACGAGGCCTTGCAGGTAGTCGGCGGCACCACCCAATTGGGCGTGGCCGAAGGAATCGGTAGCCTCGGCGGCGGACACGTAGTTGCCGTCGGCGTCGATCAGGCCTTCGCCGACGACGACCAAGCAGGACTTCTCGCGCTTGAGCACGCGCTGGACGTCGGCGATGAACTTCTCGGCGGCGAAGGCGACTTCGGGGAGGAGGATAATGTGGGGTGCGTCGTGCGGGCAGTCCTTGCGCTTGGCGAGGGCGGCACCGGCGGCGATCCAACCGGCGTTGCGGCCCATGACTTCGACGATTTGCACGAGGTCGTGCTGGCCCATGGCCTCGTTGTCGCAAGCGATCTCGCGCACGGTGGTGGCGATGTACTTGATGACCGAGCCGTAGCCGGGGCAGTGGTCAATGGTCGGCAGGTCGTTGTCGATGGTCTTAGGAATGCCGATGACGCGCAGGTTGTAGCCCTGTTGCTGGGCGAGCTTGGAGATCTTGTCGGCGGTGTCCTGGGAGTCGTTGCCGCCGGCGTAGAAGAAGAAGCGGATGTTGTGGGCTTTGAAGACCTCGAGCACGCGCTCGTAATCGGCCTGCTTCTTGAGCTTGTAACGGCAGGTGCCGAGGGCGGCGCCGGGGGTGAACTTGAGGCCGCGGATGGTCTGCTGGGACTCGGCGGCGAGGTCGATGAAGTCCTCTTGGAGGATGCCGAGAACGCCGTTGAGGGTGCCGTAAATCTCCTCGATTTCGGCGTGGTTGAGGGCCTCAGCGATGACGCCGGCCAAGCTGGCGTTGATGACGGCGGTGGGGCCGCCGGACTGGCCGACGAGGACATTACCTACAAGTTCTTCAGACATGGCGTATGGTTGTTGGGTTAAAAAAAGAGGGAGGAGCGAACGTGAACGGGCAGCGTGTCGGGCGGCGGGCGACACTGGCAAACTCAAACTTTGCCCAGTGGCACGGGGCGCGAAGTTAAGTGCCGCGTGAAGCACCAGTGCGACCCCTGCAAGCCGTCGAGGCAGCAGCCTCGCTGCCGGGGCATTCATTCTGCGGGCTCGGTAAAGCGACTAGGGGATTCCCCCTGTGGCGCGACCTGGGATGAACCCTAGGGTTTTTGTCTGGGGCGGGGCTTAAAAATCCTCGTAGTGTGTCGATATACCCCCTGTGCGTCTCCGGCATCTCATTTTTTGCGTCTGCGCCTGCCTCGCCCTGACCGGGCGCGCGCAGACGGTGGCCAGCGCCCCCAGCGTCAAGGAGTCCCGGGTCACCTCACGCGTTTCGCCCGGTTCGACCATTTCATCGCGGCAGGCCGCTTTAGCCGCCGCACAGCTCAAGCGCACGGTGCCCGGCACGTTGGTTTATTCGGTAAAACCCACCGGGAGCATGCGCCCGCTCTTTGATGGCAATTGCCTGCTGCTCACCGAGCCGGCCCCCTTTGGCGAACTCGAAGTCGGTGACATCGTTGTGTTTAGGCACTCGCGTACCGGCGACCATATCGTGCACCGCATCTTGGAGCGGCGCAGCAACGGCTTCTGGACCAAGGGCGACCACAACGGCCGCATGGACGACGAAATCGTGACCACGCAGAACTACATCGCGCGCATTTACGGGATCATTTACACCGAGCGGAATAACAAAAACCGCGCGCCCGACGCGATCACCAGCAGCGTCAAGCTGTCGGCGCTGCCGAACTAGGACTAATTCGCTTTTAAGGTGAGGGTTGCGGCATCCGTGAGCTCACGCTCAAGGCCACACGCTGCGCAAATAGACTCCTTGTGGCATTGAGCGTGAGCTCAAGGTGTATCACCAAAGGCATTCGCTCATCCTGTAACGAGGTTAGTTCGGCTTATGTTGAACTCGAGTCGAGCGCTTCGCCCGCCCAGGGGTCGCGGCCGAGCAGGTGTTGGCTCAACTGCACGGCGCTGCGGAAGGCGTCCTCATGAAAGCCATAGCCGAAGTAGCTGCCGGCGAAATACGTCTCGGTGCGGCCCGTCGCCGCCGCGTTGAGGGCGGGCAGCTCGGCTTGGGCCTGCAGCGCTTCCAAGCTGAACAGCGGATGGGCGTAATCCATGCGTTTGATCACCTTGGCCGGATCGATTGAGTCGGGGCGGTTGATGCTCACGAAGTAGTTTTCGCGCTCGGAGACGCCCTGCAGCGCGTTCATCCAGTAGTGGGTCGCCGGGCTGAGGCGGCCAGCGGAGTCGCGGACCAGCTGGTAGTTCCAGGCGGCGCGGGCCAGCGGGGTGCGCGGCATCACCGAGGAGTCGGTGTGGAGGGTGGCGACGTTGTCCTGGTATTTGAACTCGCTGAGAAGGCGCACCTCGTCGGGGGTGGGGTTGACCAACATGCGCAGCGCGTGGTCGGCGTGGGTGGCGACGATCACCTGGTCAAAACTCTGGGTGGCGCCGTCTTGGGTCATCACGGTGATGGGCCGGTTTTGGCCGTTGCGGATGATGCGCACCACGGGGCGGCCGAGCTGGATCGAGCCGAGGAAGGGCGCAATCAGGCGGTCGCGGTATTCGCGGGAGCCGCCGGCCACGGTCATCCATTGGTGCTGGGTGTTGAGGCCCAAAAAGCCGTGGTTGTGGAAAAACCGCAGCAGGCTGGCGGCGGGAAACGACAACATGAGCTCGGGCGGTGTGCTCCAGACTGCGCCACTCATCGGCACGAGGTAGAGGTCGAAAAAATCCTGGCCGTAGCCTCGCCGCCGCACGTATTCGCCCAGCGTGATGGTGGCGGTTTCGGGCTCGTTGAGGGCGGCGATGGCCTCTTTGTTGAAGCGGTTGACCGCCATTAGCATTTTCAAAAACCGCAGGTTGAGCAGGTTCTTGCGCTGGGCGAACAGGTGGTTGAGGGAGGATCCGCACCATTCGATCCCGGTGAGGTCGTCGCGCACCGCGAACGACATGGTGGTCTTTTTTACCGGGACGTTGAGCTGGTTAAACAGACGTGTGAGCAGAGGGTAGGTGACCTCGTTGTACACCATGAAACCGGTGTCGATGGGAACGGGGCGCGCGGTGCCGGGCTCGGTCGCATCGACGGTGTTGGTGTGCCCGCCGACGTAGTCGTTGGCC
>JBIIMH010000249.1:0-4037 GCA_044338095.1 Rariglobus sp.
CTCGATCGCGCCTACCGCGACGTGCGTTCGCGCAGCCTGCGCGTCAAAACCGGCATCCTCAAAGAATTGAAGGAGATCCGCATGGATACCGCTTAATCCCTGAGCTCACGCTCAGGGCCACAGGTCTCGCTGTCCAGAAACTGGAATGCGCCCTTGGCACGGGGGAGTTTCACCTAATGGGTGACACTGATGCCCGCGCAGGCCAAGCGGGGAGACTGGGTTCGGTTGCTGTGGCGACGACGGCGGATTTTCTTTGGCGTTTGCCGTTTTGGCGTTTGGAGTTTGCCCCACATGTCCATTCCCAACGTCCTCGCCGAACGCTACGCCTCGCCGCTCATCAAAGACATCTGGTCGCCCACCGGACGTATCACCATCGAGCGCGATTACTGGATCGCCGTCATGAAGGCCCAGCGCGATCTCGGCCTGCCCATCCCGGCCGCCGCCATCGCCGACTACGAAAAGGTCAAAACCAAGATCGACTTGGCCGACATCGATGCCCGCGAGCGCGTTACCCTCCACGACGTGAAGGCGCGCATCGAGGCGTTCAACGCTCTCGCCGGCCGCGAATCCATCCACCTCGGCCTGACCTCGCGTGACCTCACCGAAAACGTCGAACAGCTCCAGATCGCCCGCTCTCTCGAAGTGGTGCGCATGAAAACCGCCGCCGCGCTCCTCAAGCTCGCCCAGCGCGCCAAGCAGTACCGCACGCTCATGCTCACCGGCCGCACCCACAACGTGCCGGCCCAGCCCACCACCTTGGGCAAACGCTTCGCGATGTCCGGCCAGGAGTTGCTCGCCGCCTACACCGGCCTCGATGAAATCACCGCGCGTTACCCGGTGCGCGGACTCAAGGGCGCGGTCGGCACCCAGCTCGACCAGCTCACCCTGTTTAATGACTCCAAAAAGGTCGCCTCGCTGGAGGCCAGCATCCTCAAGCACCTCGGGTTTAAGGTGTCGCTGTTTGCCGTCGGCCAGGTGTATCCGCGTTCCCTCGACTTCGAAGTCGTCGCCGCGCTGCACCAGGTCGGCGCCTCCGCCGCGAGCTTTGCCACCACGCTGCGCCTGATGGCCGGCCAGGGGTTGCTCACCGAGGGTTTCCAAAAGGGCCAGGTCGGTTCTTCCGCCATGCCGCACAAGGTCAACGCGCGTAACTGCGAGCGCATCTGCGGTTTTTCGACGATTCTCTCCGGCTACGTGACGATGACCGGCGCCTTGGCCGGCCACCAGTGGAACGAGGGCGATGTGTCCTGCTCGGTGGTGCGCCGCGTGGCGTTGCCCGATGCGTTTTACGCGATCGACGGCCTGCTGGAAACCCTCCTCGCCGTGCTCAACCAGATGGATGTTTTCGAGGCCGCCATCGGCGCCGAAAACCAGCGCCAGTTGCCCTTCCTCGCCACCACCACGATCCTCATGGAAGCCGTGAAAGCGGGCGTGGGCCGCGAAACTGCCCATCTGGCCATCAAGGAAAACGCGCTGGCCGCCGCCAAAGCCATCCGCACCGGCGTTGGCCAGAGTGACTTGGTGCGCCTGCTCGCCGCCGACGCCCGCCTCGGGCTGTCCGAGAAGGCGTTGCGGGCGATTTTGGCCGACGCCAAACGCTTCGTCGGCGCGGCTCCGCAGCAGGTGGACACGTTTGTCAAAACCACCGCGCCGCTGGCCAAGAAGATCAAAGGCGCGGCGACCTACGAGCCGGGCAAGCTGCTCTGAGCCTAAACTGAGACGAGGTGGCCGCGCCACGTTTTGCCGTCGCTTGCGGGCACCCAGAACGATCAAGGCGTCGGAGGCGAATTCCCGCGCGAGAAATCCGGTGCGTAACGTCGGGGCGCAGGCCTGCAGGAGAGCCAGCCGCCCCTCGCCGTCGCTCAGGGCGCCCCGATGCGGGGCGCGCATCGGGGAGCTTGCGGGCGGCGCGTCAAATTATAGCTATCATTAACGTAAAGAAGGGGATATGAATTAATTTGTGGGTAATGGGGCGGGCACTACAAGGGCGGTGCGCTGGGGGCGACGGGAATTTCCGGCAAGGGTTATCCGTTAAAATTAACGTTACTGCCTGTGTGAATAACATGTTGGCAACAGACGGGAACTTCCGGTTGCTTTTCTGGCTAACGCGGCCGATTTTTCGCACCGCCATGAGCGACGCATGCACCTTGATCCCTTCACCGGAAAACCCACCTGCATTCATGGCGGCCGGCTCCCGACAGCCGAAAAGCGACGCGCGCTTCAACACGATCACCGGTTGCGACTGGAAGCGCTCGCTCGTCTCAGCTCGGCAGCGGCGCGCGTCGGCATCGGAACGGATCCGGACGATGACCTCATCCTCTGGGAATCCGACGAAATAGCCCTGCTGGCCTCAGCCGGCCCGCTTTGGCACGAGTTGTACGAGGCGGCCCGTGCCTTCCGCGCCTTGCTGCCTCTCATCTCGTTGGAAGACTTTGGGTTTCCTTCGGGGGTCGAGGACCTGTTGGCCGAATGCGGCCCGAGCCTGCGCCCCATTAGCAGCGGAGTGGAGGCGACGGCCTTCGAGGCCAAGGATCACTCGATCTACAAGTTTTTCATGCCGCGCACCAACGGGCGCATTGGCGGCACCTTTGCGTTTCGCCGCAGCGAAGAGGTCGCCCTGATCGCCGATGCGTCCGATGGTAGTTATCGCGCTATGCTGGAAAAGTTTAACCTGATTGTTCACCTCGAAGGAATGCCTACCGAGGTGCTCGGGGTGACCCAAAACGAGGGTGTGCTGGTGACTAAGCAAACCTTGGGCAAGCTGCTTGCTGAAGGTGCAGACACCTCGCAGGTGCAACCGGCCCCGCTCATCCCCATTCCGTCTCGCTTTCTGCGCGCCTACCGCGACCACCCCCGGTTGTATTTTTTAGATGGAACGCCTTGGCTGATAGCGGACTTGCATTCTAAAAATCTGGTTCTCTCCGCGGACGGGGTATTGCGCGCGATCGATCTGCTGGCGGCCCCGCTACCGGCCGATTTGGTGGCCAAGGAACCTCTGTTGGTCGATTGGCTGGAGCGGGCGCGGCTGGACCCGACAGCCGCGTTGTTGCGCCCCGTCCACGACGACGAACTTTAGGGGAGCGCTGATACCTTGCGCAAACACCTTGAGCTCACGCTCAAGGCCACAAGGCGTGTGTTCAAAACGAGCGTGGTCGTGAGCTTGGCCTTGAGTGTCCCTTGAATGTGGCCTCGAGCGTGAGCTCGAGGATACCTGTAACCTCTAACTCGAAAGCTAATTAGGCTTACTTGGCCTCGATGAACTTTAAAATGTCGGAGGCCTGCTGGTTGGTGGAGCCCTTGGTGTCGACGTACACCACCTTGCCGTCGTGAATCAGGAAGGCTTGGCGTCTGGCAAACAGCAGTGAGTTCTGGCCGAACGCCTTAAGCACCACTTTGTTGATGTCGGCGAGGAGGGTGTAGGGCAGTTTATATTCCTCCTTAAAACTCTTCTGTTTTTTCACCGTGTCGGTGCTGACGCCGATGATGGTCACCCCGAGTTTGGTGAGCGCCTCGTAGCCGTCGCGAAGCGAGCAACTCTGGGCGGTGCAGCCGGGGGTGAACGCTTTGGGGTAAAAAAACACCAGCGTGTACGGGCTGGAGGTATAAACATCGGCGAGGTTCAGTTCGACGCCCTGTTCAGTGGTCGCAGTGGCGACGGGAGCAGGGTCGCCGACCTTGGGCCGTTCGGCAGCTTGAGCGAAGGAGAACATGGTGAGGGTGGCGGTGAGGGTGAGCAGCGTGCGGAGGTTTTTCATGGGCAAGAAACTTGGGACGATGGTCGGGGCGGCCAATTTCGCAAGCCGTCGCGTGAAGTTGGCCGAAGCCCGATCTGATACTCATTGGCGCTCAAGTTGAGATTTAGGGCGTGTCTCGGAAATAAATCCGCCAAAATAAATCACCTTAAAATGACATATTTAGTTGACCGTTAATTATTTATGAAATTATATGTGTGCCGTGAATAAAACATCGAGGCTCGTCCTGGCTGACAGCAACTGGGATGCGCTTAAAAAATTAAGGCCCATCGTGATAGCCTGACT
>JBIIMH010000250.1:0-4036 GCA_044338095.1 Rariglobus sp.
GCCATGCCGGGGCGCACGTTGATGTTGTAGGTGTCACTGGTGTCCAGGCCTGCGGAGCTGCGGAAGGTGACTTCCAAGGAGTATTTGATGGGCCCGCGTTTCCAGGTGAGGCCGGGGGTGACGAACCACGTGTCGGCCCCGTAGTGCTGGTCGGTGTTGGTGCGGGGCAGGGCGCGGGAGTTGAGATCCAGGCCAAAGCTAACAAAGCCGGTGACCGAGGGGTGGCGCTTGAACACGTGCTCCATCGTCATGAAGGGCGAGATGTGGCGCAGCCCGTCAGTGAGCTCCTCGGGGGCGTGGTCGATGGGCACACTGTATTTGATACCGGCGGCGGTGTCCCAGAACGGTTCAAGGAAGTCGTTGAACCTGTATTTGGCGCCGAAGCTGACCTGGGAGATTCCGTTGGTGCTCAGGACCGAGCGATTTTTGAGGCCGTGGGCGATGTAGGAATCGATGTCGGAGGACAGCTCCCATTGAGTTGAGAGGCCGTAACGCAGGCCCCAGACCAGGCGCAGGTGGTCGCGGTTCTGCAGATCGCCAAAACGGGGGCGGAGGGTAACGCGCAGATCGGCTGGCAGGGTCATGCGCGGAAGTTCGCTGTTAAAGATACCAGGGAGCGGGGCGAAGTCGTTGCCCGCGGATTTGGTTTTTGCGGTTGGGGTGGTCTCGCCCATTGCGTTGGCGAGTATGAGAGCCTCCATCACCAGCCAGCACGCTAAGCGCGAGGTGGAATTCATGGGGTTTATAGGGTTGATAAGGAAACTGACAGAATGGGCCCCAAGTGCAATCCCCCGGGGCCCATTTTACCGTACGCTTACAGTTCAATTACGCCCTGTTATATCGGAACCCGCTTGTTGCTATTGGATAAAGCTGGATACGCCGATTTTTGTAATCGGTGCGCCCGCTGTGGAGGAAGTAGCGCCGACTTCCAGTCTGCAGAAATAGGGGGCTTTTGGATTAAGCTCTGAGGTAGCGCGGTGCTTTAGCCCGCAGGTTTGGACCGGGTTTCCTTCCTGCAATTACCTAAAGCACCGCGCTACTTTCGATGCGGGCAGACTGGAAGTCTGCGCTACTTTTTCGGCCCCCAGCCCAAAACCAGCTCAGTCCAAGTCCACGCCTTCGACAATCAGACGCAGGCTGTCCAGCCGCAGCCGCGCTTGCTCGATTGCGGTGCGCACTTGCAGTACCTGCTTCTTCGCCAGCTCGAGTTCTTCTGGCCTCACGTTGTCGTTTAACTTCCCCAACTCGACCAGCCGTTGCAGATCAGCGGTGAGCGTGGCGGCGGCCTGCTCTCGAGCGGTCTTTTTGATCGTCAAGGTGCGCGCCGTCGCCCTCTCGGTGGCCGCCGTAACCAGGTTTTTTAACAGCGTCCCGTTGAAGCCGGGCCGCTCCAGGAAACTCGCCAGCGGGGCGTCTTCCACGTCGGCGTTGAGCCGTGAATACAACACATCGTCGGTCAGGTCGCCGCCGTGGATGTCCACCAACACCCGCACCGGGGTCGGTGCGAGGAACTGGTCCACGTGCCAGCGGGCGTCGGCCACCGTTTCCAAAACGAAAACCGCTTCGAGCAGCAGGTTGGGCTTGTCGGCTTCGAGCACGCAAAACGCCGTGGTGCCGGCGGAAGAATCCACCAGCAGGTCGATCGTGTCTTGCACCAGCGGGTGGTCGGCCGAGAGGAAGCGAATGTCTTCGCGGGCAATTGCGCGCTTGCGCTGGTAGGTCGCCAGAATGCCGTCGCGCGGGATCGACGGGAATCCTTCCACGTAGGCGCGGTCGGCGTTGAGGTTAAAGTCGCCGTCTTCGTGCTCCTTGATTTCGACCCCGAAGTGTTCGAGCAGGTCGGTGAGGATTTTTTTCAGCAGCGGATCGGCGTCGGCGGCGCGCACGCGGTCGATCACGGCTTTGGCCACCTCGCCGTTGAAGGAGTTTAACTCCAAGAGGCGGTCCCGGCCCTGCTTGAGCTTGAGCTGAAGGGCGTCGCGGAAAACTTCTGTTTCGGCGATGAAGGCGTCGAGCTGCGGGCGGGCCTTTTTCTTGAGTTTACCTTCGCCGTAAGCGGTCGCCAGTTCCAGCAGGCGGGTGCGGAAGGCGTCGGCGTAATCGTTGCCACCGTGCAGCGGAGCTTCGAAGGAGTTTAGGCCGAGGTGATACCACTGCGCGACGGCCTCGTCGGCACCGCCCACGAGGTAAGGCACGTGAATGCGAATGGGCTCCGTTTGGCCGATACGATCGAGGCGGCCGATGCGTTGCTCGACGAGGCCGGGGTTGAGCGGCAGGTCGAACAGCACGAGGTGGTGGGCGAACTGGAAGTTGCGACCCTCGCTGCCGATTTCGGAGCAGAGCAGGAGTTGGGCTCCGGCGGGCTCGGCAAACCAGGCGGCCTGGCGGTCGCGCTGGATCAGCGGCAGACTCTCGTGAAACAGGCCGATGTTGAGATTGAGCTTTTCTTTGATGGCGGCCTCCAGCGCCAAGACCTTGCGCTCGGAGCGGCAGATGAGGAGGACTTTGGCGGGCGCGGTTTTTTGCAGGAAGCCGACCAGCCAATCCAGGCGCGGGTCTTCCTTGTAGGAGAAGCGCAGCGTGGCGACTTCGCCGGTTTCCTCAGCCTGCAGTTCGCGGCCGACGCGGGCCAGCAATGTGGGCGTGGCGTCGGCGATCGCGACGGGGCAATACTGGCGCTTGGGGAAGCCGGTCATGGCGGCTCGGGTGTTGCGAAACACCACGCGGCCGGTGCCGTGCTGGTCGAGCAGGGTGCGCAACAGGCCGTCACGGGCACCGGGTTTGCCGGCGGAAAGCGCGGCAAGGTGGGTGGCGAGGGTTTCCGGGTCGCGGTCGAAGAGCTTGCGCAGCGCGGTGTGGTCGGCGCCGGTGAGGGTTTTCCCGTCCACGATCTTTTCGGCGATGGCGGCGACCGCACCGAAGTCGGCGGCTTCATCAACGAAGCTCTCGAAGTCGTCGTAGCGGTGCGGGTCGAGCAGGCGCAGGCGCGCGAAGTGCCCGGCTTGGCCGAGTTGGGTCGGGGTGGCGGTTAGCAGGAGCAAGCCGGCGGTTTTGCGCGCGAGTTGCTCGACGAATTTGTACTCGGGGCTGGCCTCCTCCGGCGTCCAGCCGAGGTGGTGAGCCTCGTCGACGATGACGATGTCCCAGCCGGCCTCGATGACTTGGGCGCGGCGGTTCTCCATGCCGGAAAGCAGGCTGACGCTGCCGAGTGCCAACTGGCTGGAGAGAAACGGGTTTTTGCCCGGGTCGCTGCCTTCGATGTCGGCGCAGCGGGGCTCGTCGAAGATGGTGAACCACAGGTTGAAGCGGCGCAGGAGTTCGACGAACCACTGGTGGGTGAGCGACTCGGGCACGAGGATGAGGGCGCGTTTAACCCGGCCGGTGGCGAGCAGGCGCTGGAGAATGAGGCACGCCTCGATGGTTTTTCCCAGGCCGACTTCGTCGGCGAGCAGCACGCGGGGGATTTGGCGGCTGGCGACCTCGTTGAGAATATAAAACTGGTGCGGGATCAGGTCGATGCGCCCGCCGAGAAAGCCGCGAACCGGGGACTGGCGGAAGCGCGCCCGGGCCTGGAGCGCCCGTAGGCGGAGATCGAATACGGAGGAGGGTTCGGCTTGGGCGGCCATCAGGCGCTCGGCGGGGGAAGCGACGCTCGTCAGGTCGGAGATGACGTCCTCGCGCACGCGCTGGCCGGCGGGGCCGGCGTAGGTGAGCAGGCCGGCGACTTCGTCGACGGAGGTGACGGTGAACTTTTCGCCGGTGCGAGTGGCGACGGTTTCGCCGACGGCAAACTGCACGCGTTTGAGCACGGGAGTGCCGCGGGCGTAGATGCGTTTTTCCCGGGTTGCGGGGAACTCGATTGTGATGCGGGTGCGATCAAGCTCCGCGACTAGGCCAAGGCCCAGCTCGGGCTCGCGTTCACTCAGGCAGCGTTGTCCGACAAAACCAAGAGACATAGCGGACCATCACACGGAGCGGGGGCGGGCTGGGCAAACGCGTTTTCAAAAAACCGCGATTTAGCGGTTGGGACTGGGGC
>JBIIMH010000251.1:0-4034 GCA_044338095.1 Rariglobus sp.
GAGCAGACTGGAAGTCTGCGCTACTTATTCACGGCCCCAAAAACCTCACCCCTGCGAGTCATCAATCACCGCACGGATCGCCTTGGCCAAGTCGGTCAACCGGTAGGGTTTCGCCACCATGCCGTTAAATCCGTGGGCGCGGAAGTTCGCCATGATCGGGTCGCTTGAATAGCCGCTCGACACCAGCCCCCTTACTCCGGGATCGAGTTTGCGCAACTCCAGCATGGCCTCCCTGCCTCCCATTCCTCCGGGCACTGTTAGATCCATGATGACCAGATCAAAGCGTGCGTTGGCGGCCAGCGCCTCGACGTAGAGTGAAATCACCTCCCGACCGTCAACGGCGAGCACCACCTGAAAGCCGAGCCTTTCCAGCAGCGCCGACACCATCAGGCGAATCGCCTCTTCATCATCCATGAACAAAACCCGCCCCGTATAGGTCTTCGGCGCGGGGGAGACTTCATGGGGCACCGCAGCGACACCCGGAACCGCCGGCAACCAAAACCTGAAGCGCGTGCCGCGGCCCAACTCGGAGTCAACCTCGATATGCCCGGAGTGCCTTCGAATGATCGAATAAACCATGGCCAGACCCAGCCCGTTACCCGATTTTTTAGTGGTAAAGTAAGGCTCGAAAATACGCGCCAGGTTTTCCGCCGGGATTCCCTCGCCCGTATCTTGAATCGTGATACACACGTATTCGCCCGCACTTAGCTGGGCGATCGTCGTGGGCGCGAGGCGTTGGTTGGACAAGGTCATCTGGATAACCCCGCCCTCGGGCATGGCCTGCACGGCGTTTATCACCAGGTTTTGCACCACTTGCCCGATCTGGCCCTTGTCCACATCAGCCGTCCACAAGCCCTCCTCAATGGCGAAATCGCAGCGCGCCTTGGAGCCGTGCAGGGCGAAATGCGCCGCCTCTTTGATGACGTCGGGCAGGTTCACGGCGGAGCGCACCGGCTCCCCGCCGCGGGCAAAGGTCAGCAATTGCTGGGTGAGGTCGCGCGCCCGCATCACCCCGACCTCAGCGTTTTGCAACCAGCGCCCGGCCGCGGCCATCACCTGCACATCGAGCATGGCCAGCGTGATGTTGCCCATCACCACCGTGAGCAGGTTGTTGAAATCATGGGCGATGCCGCCGGCCAGAACCCCCACCGATTCCAGCTTCGAGGCCCGCAGGATCTCGCCCTCCAACCGCGCGCGCTCGGTGACGTCGCGCAACACCAGCACCACGCCAATCGCCTGGTTGTGCAAATCGTGAATGGGAGCGCAACGGCCCTCAACCAGCCGTGGCGTGGCACTGCGATCAAACAGCGCGGTGCGCGCCGGCAGGTCGGCCACCTGACCGGTACTAATCGCCGCCTCGGCGAGCGGCGGCAGCGCCTGCCGGCTCTTCTCATGGCGCAGCACGCAGACCTCCTCCAGCAACCGGCCGATCGCCGCAGTGGCCGTCCAGCCCGTCAACTCGCACGCGGCCTCATTTAAAAATAGCACGCGCCCCTGCACATCGGTGGTAACCACGCCCTCGGCCATCGCCCGCAGCGTCACCGCGAGGCGCTCGCGCTCGGCGGCCAGCGCGGCCTCGGCCCGCTTGCGCTCGTCGATGTCGGTATGCGAACCGACCATACGGATCGGCTTTCCCGACAATTCGAACAGCGCCATGGCCTGCGAGCGGATCCACTTATAGCTGCCGTCCTTGCAGCGCATCCGGAATTCCACCGCGTAACGGCTACTCGTTCCGGCCAAATACGCCTGCAACTTCAGCTTCACTTCTTTGGCGTCATCGGGGTGGACGCGCGGCCAGAAATCCTCACCCGGGTTGATCATCTCGGTACTGGAATAACCGATGATCTCCTGCCAGCGCTCCGAAACAAACGTCTCCTTGGTGGCGAAATCAAATTCCCAGATGCCCGCGTTAATGCCCATCACCGCCAGCCGCCAGCGATCCTCCACGTCCTGCAGTTTGCCCTCCGCCGCACGCAGCCCGCTCAGGTCGGTGAACGCGACCTGCACCCGGCTGTAATCGGGACGCCCCGCCACCACCGGCGCACTCCAGTGCATCAGACTATGCCCCGGCTGGCCGTCGATGCCGCGATTGTTGAGCTCGCGCGTCATCTCGGACTCCCCCGCCCACAGGCACTTTATCTGCGCCACAAAAGCCGCCAGCACCTCCGGCGTCGGCTCGCTGCGCAGGCTGGCCACGTAGTCGGCAACGTTAGCCACCCCGCTCAAGCGCAGCACGATCCGGTTAGCGTCCACCACCCGCACCTGCTTGAACTGCTCGGCCACCACCGCCGGGTGCGCCAACAGAAACGCATCGAGGTCGATCAAGCACCGCCGGCGCAGTTCATCCAACCACGCAACCACAGCCGAAAAATCCGTCTCCACGATGGCCACCGGCGCGTGGTCAAAGAGGCTGCGCAACCGCGTCTCGGAGGCATCCAAGGCTTGCCTGTGACGGCCCACCTGGCGCCGCAACCGCCCATTGAGCCACCAGACCAGCGGCGCGCCCAGCGCCAGCACACCCAAAGCGGGAACGATCCACGGCGCCGATTGAGCCGCCCCCCCTCCGACCTCGTGGGCCTGGGCTGAAAGCGTGGCCAGCGGCAGCGCACTGGCTACCAGCCGCCAGCGCGTAGACCTTGAAAAATGGGGGCGAAGCATAACTGGGACAGGAAGGTTCGCCCCCAAAATGCGTTCCCCTGCCGCCCGGTGTCGAGGCGCAACCTCAATGCCCGCCACAGGTTCACTCAAGCGTCCCGCTTCAAACGGCCAATCCCGCTAATTGAACAAGGGGGAACGCCGGCCTCGGCATGACCGAAAACGTCATCCGCCACTGCGAGCGCGCCGAGGAGGAACTTCGCCGCCGCAGCCCGAACGTAAAGCTGAACCGCGTTTTCGAACTAAATTAGGCACCGGAGAATGACGTATTAACACAAATATTAAAATCACCGCTAATCCGATAAAAATAGTTTTTTAATAATGATTTAACTATATTTTTAACCGGCATTAAAAAATAATTCCTGATCATTGTGATGTTTTTTTAATAAAACAATTGACCCGTCATTAATCTTCGTCCGGATTAATCGCATGCCCCCCGCCGAGTCCCCTGCCGCCCCGCAGTTGGCCGCCTTCGACCTCGATGCGTTCCATCGTCGCATGAACAGCAGCCGCCACATCGAGCTCCTGCTGGGGCAAGTGCCGGACGTGAACTATTTCGCCAAGGATGAGCTGGGCCGTTTCGTTCAGGCCGATGCCGGCTTCGTCGCCATGCTGGGCGCGACCAAGGCCGAAGACGTGCTGGGCCGTACGGACGCCGACTTCTTCCCGCCCGAGATCACCGCTCGCTTCGTAGCCGACGACCATGCAGTCATGACGACCGGCGAACCCCTTCTTCAGCAAATCGAACCCGTCCCGCGTCCGGATCGCACGTTTGAATGGCGCATCGTAAGTAAAGTTGCCTTACGCGATGCGGATGGCCAAGTGATCGGCGTGGCCGGTGTCACCCGCCTAATCGATGGCGCGAACGCCACCTGCCCGCCCGGTATTTTCGCGGTACTGGAGCACATCGGCCAACACTATGGGCAAAGCCTGACCATGCAGGACTTCACCCAGCTGTCAGCGCTTTCGGCGAGCACGCTTGAGAGGCACTTCGCGCAGATTTTTAAAACCTCGCCACTGCGCTACCTGAACACCGTGCGCCTGCGTGCCGCCCGCCACCTCCTTTTGACCACCGATGACAGCGTGGCCGAGCTAGCGGCTGCCTGCGGCTTTTGCGACCAGAGCCACATGACCGCCTTGTTTTCCCAAAATTTCGGCACCACCCCCCGCCGCTACCGCACCGCACACCGGCGTTAAAGTTAACCCAAAAACCATTTAGTTTCCCTCCACTGTGCCGATTAACTCCTCCAACCCCACATGAACCGCCGCGCCTTCTTTAAACTGCTCGCCACCGCCGCTCCCGCCACCTTGGTTTTCCCCCAGATCGTCCGAGCCGAAACCCTGGGCCTCGGCGGCGGCATCGCCCCGTCCAACCGCAT
>JBIIMH010000007.1:0-14090 GCA_044338095.1 Rariglobus sp.
ATCGAAAAAGAATAACCTTCAGCAGCACAAGCCCATGAGCCAAAGCCCTTTCGATCAACAGCTGCTGATGCTCACCCTGCTTAATCATGTGCAGGACGCCATTTATTTTAAAGACCGCGAAAGCCGGTTCCGCCTCGTCAATGACGCGCTGGTGCGCGTTGTTGGCGGCAAGTCGATCGCCGAGGTGCTCGGTCGCACGGATGCCGATTTTTTCGGCGCAGCTCACGCCAAGGCGGCCTTGGCCACGGAAGAGCAAATCATGCGCACCGCTCAACCTGTTCTCAATTTAGAGGAAAAAGAGGACTTCCCCGATGGACGTGTCACCTGGAGCTCCACCAGTAAATACCCCTTGTTGAACGAAACGGGGCAGGTGATCGGCACCTACGGCATTTCGCGCGACATCACGGAGCGAAAACAAGCCGAGGCCAAAATGGCCAAGCTCAACGCCGAGTTACTCAACACCGAACGGCGCTTGGCAGTGATGGATTTCGCCGAACTCATCTTATTTCACACCAACCACATGGCCGATGTCTCAGGCCAGGCTATCGACCGCGTCTCGGCCGTGATGGAAAACGGCCATTTTGGCCAAATCAAACAGCAGGCCGAACGGCTCATCACCCTGTTGCCGTCGGATTCCCCCGCGATGGATCCCTGCATCTCCCTGTTGGGCGAAGTGGATCTGGAAGCAGCGCAACAGGAGAAAACGCGCAAGGACCTGCTGGCGTTAAAAAAACAGCTTCACGGCATCATCGAATTGGTCAAAGCCCGCAAACACGTCCCCACGCCGACGTACTGAGGTGCCGAGCGCACGGTTTGGGCTGCGGCCGGGCCAGTCCAAACGCCCCAACCGGACGGCGCCAAAGGCCGGTTCAGGCCGGTGTGTGGGCAGTGCGGGTGCCCTTGGCCATCAATTCGCCCTCGCAGGCCGGCGAACCCCGAGCCAAATCGCGGCACACCTGGGGGCGCTGGGCGTAAATCGTGCAAAAAAATTCCCGCTGGCCGGTGGCATTGGGGCGGATGTCGAGCGCGGCGCACCGGCCCGCGTGCATGCGCATGTAGGCGCGATTGCCGATGAAGTGGGCGAGGCGCTCCGCATCGGTGCCAAGCCGCGACCAATCCTCCCCGTCGACTCGCACGTAGGTCTCCAAGTGAGAGTGGCAGCACACCCCGCACAACAAGCAGTCGGTAATGAGTGGGTTTTGCACGGCGCGCTCAAGCAGGTGCCACAGGGCACCCGCGAGCTCGGCGACATTGTCCCGCACTCGCCCCGAAGCCAGCCGTAAACCCGCAAGACCGGGCATTGTTGGGCTGTGCCGTGCGAGCTGTGGTCAGTAATACCGGTTCACGCGCACGATAAGCTGAACGAAGTCGGATCTCGGGGAATCGCGGCGGGTGCCTTGGGCAAACACCTTGCGAGCACAAGAATACGCATCCTTACGAGCACAAGATCACGCACCCCTAGGACAATAATCCGCCTCCCCGTGGCCTTGAGCGTGAGCTCAAGGATGCCGCCACTCGAACGCCCATGAGCATAATTGAGCTCAACACCGTGGCGCGCCAAAGAACCGCTGCCCACGGATTGTCGGGCATAATTTTGCGCGCCTTTGGTCAAGAGATGCGCAGCGCCGGCCACCACTACCTCCTAGAATATCGCCTTATGAACAACCCGCTGGATACGTTCCACTCGTGGCTTGAAGACGCCAAACGTCACGGCGTTCACGAGCCCAATGCCATGGCGCTGGGCACCGTGGACGCCGAGGGGCATCCGTCGGTGCGTATGGTTTTGCTCAAGCACGCCGACGAAAAGGGCTTTGTTTTCTACACCAATATTGAGAGTCCGAAAGCGGACGACTTGCGCCACCTGCCGTACGCTTCGCTGTGCTTTTATTGGAATCCGCCCGGCCGCCAGGTGCGCGTGAGCGGACGGGTGGAGCCGGTAACCGACGCGGAGGCCGATGCGTATTTCAACTCACGGCCATACCTGAGCCGGATCGGGGCGTGGGCCTCGAAACAATCCAAGCCGCTCGACGGCTATGCGGAATTGGAGCGTGCGGTGGCCACCACCATGGTTAAACACCCCCGTGGCCGCATGCCGCGCCCGCCGCACTGGCACGGCTACCGCGTTGTGCCTGACAACATCGAGTTGTGGCAGGAACGCCCCTTCCGCCTCCACGAGCGCATGGACTACAAGCGCACCGACAAGGGTTGGAAGGAACAGGCTCTGTACCCGTAAGGCGCCGAGTTCGGCCCAACGGGCTCCGCGGATAGGAATCCCTGCTTCGCAACAGGTTGCGGGCAGGCGCCCATTGTGGCGGTCTTCGTGCTGGATTGTGGGCCGGAGGAGGGCTAGACCCATTATCAGCTCCGCTCCCTATGCCTTCGCCCGAAACGCCTCAACCGCCCGCTCCCGGCTCTAATTTATTGCACGATTTTTCGGTTCCGGGGTGGGCAAGCCGCGGCCCCGAGGCGATCAAACAGCTGCAGCTGTTTTTCGACCATGCGCCCATCGGCCTGAGCTGGCGCGAACTCGACGAACACGGCCTGCTCGGCCGCAACGTCGTTAATCGCCGCTTTTGCGAACTCGTCGGGCTCACCCCGCAAGAGGCCAGCAGCATCGATAACATCCGCCAGATCACCCACCCCGACGACTGGGTCCGTCAGCAGGAGCTCACCGCCGAGATCCACGCGGGGCGGCGCAACGGCTTCGTTTTGGAAAAGCGTTACCTGCGTCGCGACGGCTCGGAGGTGCGCTGCGAACTCACGGTAGTGGTCGTGCGCGATGCCGAGGGGCGCGTTACCCACCATTTTGGCATGATCGAGGACGTGTCGGCGCGTTACATCGCCGAGCAGGAGGTCCGGCGCAGTGAGGCGCGGTGGCGCACCTACCTCAAAATCGCCAGTGAGATCCTCTACGCCATTACCCCCGAGGGCGTTTATAAATTTGTATCAGACGCCTGGACCTCGAAGTTGGGCCATGAAATCGACGACATCCTCGGCCGTCCCTACACTCAGTTTGTTCACCCGGAGGACGTTGCGGTGTTGCGTGAGTTTATCGGCGAAACCCTGGAGCTGGGGGTCAACCCCCGTGGCATCGAATACCGGGTGTTGCACAAGGACGGCAGCTGGGTGTGGCACGCCACCACCGGCTCCGCCTACACCGACCGCGACGGGCGCCGGGCGTTCTTTGGCGTCGGCCGCGACATCACCATACGCCGCCAGGCCCAGGATGAACTCAAACTCGCCCTGGCCCGCCGCGAGGAGCTCGAGCAGATCGTCAACCGCTCGCCGTCGATCGTGGTGCTCTGGCTGGCCGAGGAAAACTGGCCGGTTGCCTACGTGTCCCAGAGCATCCGCCAGTTCGGTTATTCACCCGAGGATTTCACCGGCCGCAGGCTGAGCTTCCGCGGCATCACGCACCCCGACGACCGCGAGCGGGTCGGGGCCGAGGTGGAGGCCCACGCCAACGCCGGCCACCACGAGTACAGCCAGGAATACCGCATCGTGTGCGACGACGGCTCGGTACGCTGGGTGGACGACCACACGGTGGTGCGCTTCGATCCGGCCGGTAACGTGACCCACCACGAGGGGCTGATCACCGACATCACGTTGCGCAAGGATGCCGAGGACCGGGAGCGCGCCTTGCGCGAACGCGATTTGCGCCTGGCCGGCGAAGTGCAGCACCAGTTGCGCCCGCACGTTTTCCCCGACATCGGCGAGGTCGAAATCGAGGCGCTGTCCCAGGCCTCCCTGCACATCGGTGGCGACTATTACGACGTGCTGCCAGTGGATGGGCGCCGCTGGGGCTTTGTGATCGCCGACGTGGCGGGCAAAGGCCCGGCTGCCGCGCTCATGATGGCCTCCTGCCGTGCCACGCTGCGCCTGTGCGCGGCCGGAGAGCGCAGCGCCGCCACTGTGGTTAAACGGGTCAACCGTGCCGTGCATAACGACATGCCGCGCGGCATGTTCATCTCGCTGTTTTACGGCATTCTCGACCTCGACACCAACCGCCTCACCTACGTGCGCGCCGGGCACGAGCCGGCCCTGCTCATCCGCGCGGGCGCGACTGCACCTGAACTGTTGGCGGCCGGCGGCCTGGCGCTCGGTTTTGATGAAGGCCCGGTGTTTGATTCCATGCTGGAGGAAACCGAAATCGACCTATTGCCCGGTGACCTGCTCTCGCTCTACACCGACGGCATCACCGAGGCGGCCAACGCATCGGGCGAAGAGTTTGGCCGCGACCGGCTGGTATCCGCTTTAAGCGGACAAGATCAAACCCCGCTGCCCCGGGTGGTTGAGAAGCTCAACCGGTACCTGCGCCAGTTCTCGGCCTTGGCCTCCCGCCACGACGATCGCACCCTGCTGCTGGTGCGAGCCCGCTAGCAGCGTTTTTAAGGTTTATCGGCAATCGGTTAAAGTAGCGCAGACTTCCAGTTGGCTCTGAGTGGGATTGAAGACTGGAAGTCCGCGCTGCTTTCCAATCCGCTTCTGCCATGCGCCTCATCCGTCACCTCACCCCGTCCGGTCCCGCCTACGCCGCACTCCAACCCGACGGCACCGCCGTGGAAATCAGCGGCGATCCGCTGGCCGACACCCACCGGCTCACCGGGCGCGTCGTCGCCCAGGGCAAGCGTCTCGCGCCCGTTGTCCCCACGGCGATCATCGGGGTCGGGCTCAACTACGCCAAACACGCCGCCGAGGGCCGCAAGGAGCCTCCCGAGCGCCCCATTTGGTTCATGAAATTGCCCGGCAGCGTGCAAAACCCCGGCGACCCGATCCGCCTGCCGCGCCTCCAGCCCACCGAAAAGCCCGACTACGAGGCCGAATTCGCCATCGTGCTCGGCCGCGATTGCCGCGACGCCACCCGCGAGAACGCGTTGTCCTATGTTCTTGGTTACACCTGCGCCAACGACGTTTCGGCCC
This sequence comes from Rariglobus sp., assembly GCA_044338095.1. Taxonomy (GTDB): domain Bacteria; phylum Verrucomicrobiota; class Verrucomicrobiia; order Opitutales; family Opitutaceae; genus Rariglobus. Next base: position 4,921 of record JBIIMH010000007.1, read on the forward strand.
GCGACTGGCAACGCGACTGGAGCGGCAGCCAGTGGTGCCACGCCAAGAGCTTCGATACCTTTTGCCCACTCGGCCCGGTCCTGGTCACCCCCGACGAGTTAACCACCCCCAACGCCCTGCGCATCCGCTCCGTTCTCAACGGCACGGTCATGCAGGACTCCTCCACCGCCGACATGATCTTCGATGTCGCCTCGCTCATCGTTTTCCTGAGCGCCGACAAGACGCTCCACGCCGGCACCGTTATCCTGACCGGCACCCCGGAAGGCGTGGGCTTTGCGCGTAAACCGCCGGTGTGGTTGCGGCCTGGCGACACGATCGCCGTCGAAATCGAAGGCATCGGCACGCTCACCAACCCGGTGGAGTGAGGCCTTTGCACGCTTCGCGGCGGGCGTGGCCGGGAGGTTGCGGCTTGCTGATTCCCGCCACGTCAAAACATCTTCAGCCCACGCACATGAAAATTACCCTCAGTCTGCTGGCCCTCCTTCTTGCAATCGTTTCTCCCGGCGCATCCGTGACTCTTCACGCCGCCGATCAAGCCAACCACGAAGATTCCGAACTGGGCGATGCGATGTCCTCCATGAACTCGGCCTTCAAAAAGCTGAAACGCCAGGTGGCTGATCCCGCGCAAAACGAGGCCTCGTTGTCCTTGGTCGCCAAACTGCGCAAGGGCTGCGTCGAGTCGACCCAGCATGTGCCCATCAAAGTCGGCCGTCTGCCCGCAGCCGAGCAGGCCGCGGCGAAACTCGCCTATCAGGACAAAATGAAGAAGCTCATTGCCACCGTGGACGAGCTGGAGACCGCTCTCAAAGCGGGTAAAAACGACGTCGCCGCCACCCTCCTCAAGGAAATCCACGAGCAGGAAGGAGCCGGCCACAAGGAGTTTCGCGCGAAGAAAAAAGATTAACCTGCTTCGCCTTTGCGGAAGAGGCACAAAGGCAACGGGCGGGAGAACGAGCAGGAGTAAGAGAACGATTTCCGCCGCGGAGGGACGACCTCCGTGTCGTCCGCTCCCGAGAAGTAGCGCAGACTTCCAGTCTGCTCCGACTCAGCTCCGGCAAGTCGCCCAAGGCAGACTAGGAAGTCTGCGCTACTTTTTTCAGAACCGACCCAGACCACACGGAGGTGGTCCCTCCTTCAGACCGCCCCCTCCGATTTACTCCAGCAGCAGAGCCACTTGCTGACCGGGGCCGTGCACGCCTTCGATCAGGATGCCCTCGACGTCGGCCGTCTTCGACGGACCGGTGCAGAAAACCACGTTAGGGTCTTTCGGCAGCGAGGTCACCGCCTGTTGCAAATCGAGGTGGATCTGCGCGCGTTGCAGCACCGCGACATGCACCCAGGGCGTCAGCGCTCCCAGTCGGCTGGAGCTGGTGGCGTCGGAGAGCATGATCGTGCCGGTCTCAGCGATCGCGCCGGCAGCACGGGTGATGCCGAACTGGAAATCATCCACCCGCGTGCGATCAAACGTGGTTTCAACTTTGAAGTTGGCCGGGAAGGCGGCTTGCAACTGGGGCCAGAGCACCGGGTCGCAGTAGCCGCGGGTCCACTTGTTTTCGGTCAACCAGGCGACCAGCGCGGCGGCGCCTTCGATCGGGCGACCGTTGACCAGGCGGAGGCGTTCCTGGAACAGCGTCCAAGCGTCAACGTCGCCGCGGCGGGTGCGCATGTGAATGAGCTCTGTTTCCCAATCCGGCAGGGCGGCGCGGCGGGGCAACGGCGCAAGGGCGCTGCGGACACGGGAGAGGATGGCTTCGCGATCGGTGCTCATGAGGATTTCTTCGAGGCTGCGGGAGCGGAGGTAACGGCGGCGGGCTGGGGGCGGTTTTTCATCCATTTGCGGAAGTCTCCGCCCTCCCAATTCGGTAGCGTGCGTTTGCCGATCCAGGCTTGGAGCGGTTGCACAGGGATGTACTTGAGCGGCAGGTGGTCGATGATCTTGCCGCCGACCAGCGCGGCTTTCCACGCGGTCGGTTGCGAGGCCATCACGCCCCAGCCCCACATCGGCGGGGTGCCGGCGGCGGCCGCAGCGGAGTGCTCCAGCTTGCCCTTGTTGCGCAGGCGCAACAGCAGGTCGGGAATCGGGATGTTCACCGGGCAAACCTCGTTGCACGCGCCGCACAGCGTCGAGGCTTTGGGCAAGTCGGCGAGCTCGGGAAACTTCTTTCCGGCGAGCAACGGCGAGAGCACCGCGCCGACCGGGCCGGGATAAACGCTGCGGTAGGCGTGACCGCTGGCTTGGCGGTAAACCGGGCACACGTTGAGGCAGGCGCCGCAGCGGATGCAGCGCAGGATGTCGCGGCAATCGCTGGCCAGCACGTCGGTGCGGCCGTTGTCCACGAAGATCACGTGCATCTCCTCCGGTCCGTCGGGCTGGGTCGGCGACTTCGGGCCAGTGATAAACTCGGTGTAAACGGTGAGCTGCTGGCCGGTGCCGGAGCGGGCGAGCAGGTTCAAAAACAGCGCCAGGTCGCGGTCGCGCGGGAGTATTTTCTCGATGCCGACCATGGCGATGTGGCACGGCGTGGCGGCGAGACAGAACCGGGAGTTACCCTCGTTGGTCACCAGCAGCAGCCGGCCGCTCTCGGCGGAAATGAAATTCGCGCCGGTCAGGCCGACGTCGGCCTCCAGGTACTTGTGGCGCAAGTGGGCGCGGGCGCGGTGGGTGATCGTTTGCGGGTCGTCGTTGTAGGCGCCGAGACCGTGTTTTTCAAAGGACCGGGCGATCTCGCGGCGGTTCTTGTGGATGATCGGTTTGACGATGTGCGAGGGGTGGTCGCCATCGATTTGAATGATGAACTCGCCGAGGTCGGTCTCCAGGCACTCGATACCTTCTTTTTCGAGAAAATGGGCGAGGTGGGTTTCTTCGGAAACCATGGTCTTGGCCTTGACCATCTTTTTGGCGCCGCGGGCGCGCATGATGTCGAGCACCGCCTGGTTGGCGGCCTCGGCGGAGGACGCCCAGTGGACGATCACGCCGTTGGCCTTGAGCTGGGCCTCGACCTGCGGGAGGTAGGTGTCGAGGTTTTCGACCACGTGCTGCTTGATCTCGCCGGCGACGACACGCAGGCGATTGGGATCTTCGAAGTGGTCGAAGAGCGTTTTGGTGCGCGAGTCGTAGCCCTTCTTCGAGCCGTCGTAAACCGCCGCCTGGGTCTCTTTGCGCAGCCCGGCTGCAAACTGGTCGATCTGCTGGAATTTCATGGGGAAGATTATTTGGCGATGGTTCCGAGCAGGCCGGCTTGCTTGAGCGAGTCGCGGAGCACTTGGGCGAAGTGCTGGGTTTTCACCGGGTGGCCGGCTTTTTCGGCGAGGCCGCCGAGGTGCATCATGCAGCTCATGTCGAGGGAGACCAACAGGTCGGGATTGGCGGCGCGCAGGTGGTCGAGCTTGAGCTCACCCATGCTCGCGGAGACGTGGGGGAAGGCCACCGAAAAGGTGCCGCCGAAGCCGCAGCATTGTTCACCTTCGCCAAACGGCAGCACGGTGACGCCGGCGATCGAGCTGAGCAGGGCGGTGACCGCAGGACCGCTGCCGGTGCCGCGCGAATGGCAGGAACGGTGGAAGGCGATCTTGGCGTCGTAGCGGCCGGGCCAGGTTTTGATGCCCAGACCGTTGACGATAAAGTCGCCCAACTCCCAAGTGCGGTGGCCGAGCGCAGCGACCTCGGGCAGGTCGGGCTCTTTTTCAAATTCCAGAATCGCCCCGTGGTTCATCATCGCGGCGCAGGATCCGCTCGGCACCACCACCGGGGTGTCGCCGGCGAAGGTTTTGACCGTGTGGCGGACGACCTTGCGCGAGGCCTCCCAGTCGCCGCCGTTGAAGGCAGGCTGGCCGCAGCAGGTCTGGCCCTCGGGGAAGTCGATGGTGCAGCCGAGGTATTCGAGCACCTCCACCGTTGCCCTCGCCGCGTCAGCGTAAAAGGCATCGCAGAGGCAGGTAGCCATCAGTTGCACACGTTTACCGGCAGGACGGGGAGAGTCTTGTTTAGCCATAACGGGGATTTCGCCGCATCCTGCCGTCCGTTGTCACCATGACAACTCCGAAAATGGCATCTAATGATAGATTTTGACGGAATTAGGCAGGCTGCTGAGCCACCTTGTCCGCGGTTTTAGCGCCGGACCCGCGCCAGAGCCGCGTAAAGCGCCTGCAGGCGCGGTGCCGCCACGCCCTTCGCCTGGGCGCGGCGCAGCGCTTCGCCCCAAATCGGCTCCAGCTCCAGCGGCTTGCCCGCCAAAAAATCGAGCAGCGTGGACGGCTTGTAATCACCCATAGGCCGGGTGCGCTCGACCTGCGCGACCACGAATTCGTCGCTGATCGCCACCGCGTGCGCCGCCGCGATCGTCTGCACCTCTCGCATCAGCGCCCAGACCTCGGCCTCCAGCGCCGTTGAACGCAAAATATCCGCCGTGCTGATACCGCCGGCGGCCACCGCCAGACCGTTGAACGGCACGTTCCACACCAGCTTGTGCCAGCGCGCGCCGGCCAGGCACTCGTTCACGCTCACCTTCACTCCGGCCCGCCCGAACACGTCGGCCAACGCGCGGGTGCGCTCCTGCGAGGCACCGGTGAACTCCCCCGCCAAAATCTCGCCCTCCAGGGTGCACACGACGACGCCCGGTTCGACGCGGTTAACCCCCACAAAACACAACCCGCCCACCGTGCGCTGCGGCCCCGCCACCGCGGCCCCGCCACCGCGGCCTCGTCGACGCCGAGGCCGTTTTGCAGATTCAAGACCACCGTGCCGGGGTGCAGCAGCGGCGGCAGCAACCGCGTTAACTGGTCGTTGGCGGTGGCCTTGAGCGTGATCACCACCAGATCGACCGGACCGATCTGCTCGGGCGTCGCCGCCACCGTCACGTCGGGCAAGGTAAAGTGCCCGTCCGGGGCGCGCACCACGATGCCGCGCGCGCGCAGCACCGCCAGGTCGCTGCGCGCCAGAAAACGCACCGCGTTGCCCGCGCGCGCCAGCCGCCCGCCGTAGTACAAACCGAGCGCTCCCGAGCCGACCACCGCGATGGTTTTAAACAACGTAGACATGCCCCCGATTACGCGCCACGCAGCGCCCCGGCGAAAGCCTATTGTAGTTCCGTTACGTTTTAAGTGACACACCGCGGCGGAACGCGGACGAAGCAAAAAAGTAACGGATCGAAAAGTAGCGCAGACTTCCAGTCTGCTCAGGGTTGCCGGGCCGGGATTGCATCAAGGCAGAGTGGAATTCTGCGCTACTCCAATTCAGCGCGCGCCCCCGGCAAAGACTAACACAATGGGTTAGTCTTTAACCGCGGCCCCCCGGGCGAGGTACGCGCGCCAACCACCCAGAACGGTGATATCGGTCGCATTCGTCAGTGCGCAGGGTTCGCAGAGAAACCCTTTCACCCAAGTGCCGTCGCCCAGTTGCACCGTGCCGATGACCATCGGTGCGGGAACGGCGGCCACAAAACGGCCGAAGGCCTCCGGTGAAAGCGCGTAGGTTTCCACCTCGATGGGCGCCCCGATTTCGCCGCCGCCCAAGCGCATCAGCCCCGGTTTTGGCGGCGTGGTGTTAGCGAGGGCGAACAACCGGTAGTGTGCCGAGGTGGTGGTAGCGGCGAGAAACTGCGCCCCCAACGCAGTGAGTTGCCCGTGCAACGCCTGCCCTTTCAAATGCGCCCCGCACACCGCCAAGGTAACCGTCGCCACTGCCGTAGCCGCAGGCGCCGAAAGCGGGGCCGTTTCTCCGAGAAAGCGCGCCCCGAGGGCAAGCAGGCGTGCGTCGTGCCAGGCCGGCGAGATGAAGGTGATGCCGAAGCCCGGTCCGAACGAGTAACGCCCTGCGGGCACCGTCAGCCCGCACAGGTCGAGCAGGTTCATGAAGTTGTTATAACGCCCGAGATTCGAGTTGAGGCGCACCGGGTCTGCCAACACTTCGGCCACCGTGTAAATCGTGCCGGCGGTGGGCGCGACGAGGGCATCCACGGTGGCGAGAATGGTATCGGCGGCGCGGCGCAGTTCGGCGAGGCGGTAGGATGCGCGGAAGGCGTCAACGGCCGAGGCGGTTTTGCCGCTCTGAATGATCGCGGCGACCGTCGGGTCGAGCCCGGCAGGGTTTGCCGAGTCGGGGCGGAGGGGAGCACCGTTGGCGGGCAGATGGGTTTCAATGAACGCACCGACAGCGGCGAACCGTTCCGCGGTCCACGGCCCCTCGTAAAGCAGACGGGCGGCGTCGAGAAATGGGGCGAAATCCACCTCCACAATCTCGATCCCGATCCCACGCAGACGCTCGAGCGCGGCGGCAAAAAGCCCGGGTGACTCGACGTTGCCAAACCACTCCAACTGGTCGGTGCGCGGTACCCCCAGCCGAGTGCGTTCCGGCAACACATACCCCATTGTGTTAGTTGTTGCTGGGGGGCGGGAGAACGGGTCGGCGGGGTCGTAGCCTTCGGCGGCGGTGAGCACGCGGGCGGCGGTGGCGAGGTCGCGGGTGAAAATGGAGACGCAGTCGAGGCTGCGGCAGGCGGGGACCACGCCGCGCGTCGAGAGGCGGCCGCGTGTGGGTTTTAGCCCGATAATGCCGTTAAAGGCCGCAGGCACCCGGCCCGAGCCCGCCGTGTCAGTGCCGAGCGCGAAATCCACCAGCCCCGCCGCCACCGCCACCGCCGACCCGCTCGACGAACCGCCCGAAATATACTCGGGGTTAAACACGTTGCGCGGCACTCCGTAGGGCGATCGCACCCCGACCAGCCCGGTGGCGAATTGATCAAGGTTGGTCTTGCCCACCGGCACCGCACCGGCGGCGAGCAACCGCTCGACGGCGTGGGCCGACTCGGCGGGCGTGTAGGCAAATCCTGGACACGCAGCGGTCGTGGGCACGCCGGCCAGGTCGATGTTGTCCTTGATCGCGAAGGTCAGGCCGGCGAGCGCACCGGTCGAGTTGTCCGGAGTGAACCGGTTTTTCTGTTCGTCGCTAAGGCTGTGAATCCAAATGGCGGGATCGGGGGCGTTCATGGGCGGATGGGGAGGCGCTCAGCCTTCGATGACGATCAGGGTTTCGCCGGCGGCGACCGGGCGGCCTTCCACGCAACGGACTTCGCGCACCTGGCCGGCTCGGGTCGCCACCACGGTCACTTCCATCTTCATCGATTCGAGAATCACCAGAGGCTGGCCTTCGCTCACCGTGGCACCGGCCTCGACGAGGATTTTCCAGATGTTGCCCGGGATGTGCGACGGCGTCGCCACGCAGCCGGCAGGGATCGCCTGCTCGTCCACCACGGCGGCCGACTCGTCGCTCGCGGAGAAGTTGAGCTGGCCGCTCTCCACCCAGCGCTGGCGCTCGGCCTCGAAGGCGGCCTGCTGCTTGGTTTTGAACGCGGTGATTTCCCCGGCGTTGTCGGCGAGAAACTGTTGGTAATCGCGCAGTCGGAAGGTGGTTTCCTCGATCTTCAGCTTCACTTTTCCCTGCGGAAAATCCTCGCGGAACTGCGTCAGCTCGGCGTTGGACACCGGGTAAAAACGGATCTGGTCAAAGAAGCGCAACAGCCACGGTTTGCCGTCCACGAAGTCGGCGGTCTGCTTGTAGCGGTTCCACATCTGGCAGGTGCGACCGATGAACTGGTAACCGCCCGGGCCTTCCATGCCGTAGATGCACAAATAAGCGCCGCCGATGCCGACCGCGTTCTCGGGCGTCCAGGTGCGGGCGGGGTTGTATTTGGTGGTGACGAGGCGGTGGCGCGGATCGATCGGCGTGGCCACGGGGGCGCCAAGGTAAACGTCGCCTAAGGCAAGCACCAGGTAGCTCGCGTCGAAACAAATCCGGTAAACTTCCGCTAGGTTCGGAAGGTCGTTTATGCGGCGAATAAACTCCAGATTGCTCGGGCACCAAGGGGCGTCTTTGCGCACGATCTGCATGTATTTGCGGATGGCGAGCAGGGTGGATTCGTCCTCCCAGGAGAGCGGCAGGTGGACGATGCGCGAGGGGACTTCCATGTCGTCGACTGGCGGCAGTTCGCTCTCGGCGCGCAGGAGGATTTCCAGCAGGCGTTCGGCGGGCAGGATGCGGTAGTCAAAGTGGATCTGAAGCGAGCGGATGCCAGGGGTGAGGTCGATGAGGCCCTGAATCGGATGGCGTTTGAGCCAGGTGAGCAGCGCGTGGGCGCGCATACGCAGCGCGATGTCGAGCTGGAGCGGCCCGTATTCGACTAGGATATTGGCGTCGCCTTGGCGGCGATAGACGACGGCGGGCGCAGTCGGACGTGCCGGGAGTTGATGGAGAACTGCGGGCTCCTGAGGTGTGTCTCGCGAAGGTTGGGAAGGGAGCGAAGGTTCGGAAAAGATCTGGCCTTCGCTTCCTTTTAATTCTTCGCGGGGCAATGGATTGCGCACTTTCGCGGCGCAGAGTGTTTCGATGGTGGACTCTTGGGCGTAGGCGAGTTCGCGGGCGTGTTGGGCGGTGAGGGCGACGAAGCGGACTTGGTCGCCGGGCTTGAGCTGGCCCATTTTCCAGAGTTCCGCCTGCACGATCGTGAACGGACACACGAAGCCGCCGCAGCTGGGGCCGTCGGGGCCGAGGATGATCGGCATGTCACCGGTGAAATCCACCGCGCCAATCGCGTAGGCGTTGTCGTGGATGTTCGAGGGGTGCAGACCGGCTTCACCACCGTCGCGCCGTGCCCACTCGGGCTTGGGGCCAATCAGGCGGACGCCGGTGCGGGCGGAGTTGTAGTGAACTTCGTAGGCGGTCGTGAGCAGCACCTTGATGTCGGCCTCAGTGAAGAAATCAGGCGCGCCGTGTGGGCCGTAAAGCACGCCGATCTGCCATTCGCGGGTCAGCGGGGGCTGGATGGCGGCAGGCAGGCGAAGGTAGCGCAGACTTCCAGTCTGCGTTTCGGATGCAGGCTGGAAGCCTGCGCTACTCCGGATGCGCAGGACGTCGCCGGTGCGCAGGGCGCGGCCGGAGTGGCCGCCGAACAGGCCGAGAGTGAAGGTGGACTTGCTGCCGAGGTAGTCGGGCACGTCCAGACCGTGGCGAATCGCGAGGTAGGTGCGCAGGCCGGGGCCATCGATCGAGCCGATGCGCAGCGTCTGGCCAGCGCGGATACGGAAGGCGCGGTGGATTGCGACCGGTTTGCCGTCGAGAGTGGCGGGCATGTGCGCGCCGGTGAGGGCGACGACGGCGGAGGTGTTAAAGCGCAGCG
>JBIIMH010000252.1:0-3989 GCA_044338095.1 Rariglobus sp.
CCCTTTCTGACATCCATCATATGAGTGCCGATATCGACCACAAAAACGATCTTGGAGGCACGCTGACTGGTGGTGCCCAAAAAGCTCATGCTCATGAAACCGGAGCCCAAGCCGGAACCGCTGCCAATGCCCGTATTAAAGCCGGTGCCGGCACCAACACCGCCAGCACCCACGCCGAAGCTCATGCCTGACAAGGAACTTGCGCCGGTCAGATTGAGTTCAGGGGGAGGGGGCAATTGAAGCGCATTCGCATCAGCTGAGAAAATCCGCGAGGCTGAAACCGGGGATGCACTGGCTGAGCCGCCCCCTTTGCGGGCCACCTGCAGTCGGTGCTCAACCTGTTTTTGGGCGACATTGGGCTCGGCTGCGTTAGACGCCTCGAAACTCTTCTTATTCCCGAGGATTTGCTCGCTTACGACAAAGTAACCGGCCACGGCGACCAGCACAATGTGCACGATTACGGTGACCAGCAGGGGAACGCTGGCGGTGAGGCGTGCGTATAAATTCTTGCGGCGTGGGGTTGGGGTGGCAGACATGAATTAATCCTCTGAATCTGAGGTGAAGGTAACGTTGCTAATTCCAGCTACAGCCAATGAGTTAAGCACGTCGATAGTCCGGTAATAGGAGGAGTCGGGATGGCTGATCAGTGTCACCACCAATTTGCTCTTCGCCGCATCGCTGGATGTTTTAAGACGCATGAGTGTGCCGGTGAGCTGAGGAAGTTCACGGCTTTGAGCTGAATCGTAACCTTCCTCATTGAGCGTAACTTCACCGTTTTCAGTAATTTGCAGCATCTGCTCATCGACAAATTCAGTGCTGGCCGAAGCGATAGCCACCCCGGGTAACTTAGTCTGCAAGATTTGCTCGATTTTAATCTGGGCAGCGAGAGACATGAAGAACACGAGGATGACGAACACCACGTCGATCATCGGCGCGATCTGGAAGCCCACGTCGGGGTTGTTCTGCTGGATGGGCATTTTCATGGTCGTGTGATCAACGGGCTAGGGTGGCGAAGGTTACATCCGAGATGCCGGCCTTAGCCGCCGCCTCAACGACCGCGGAGATGTAGCGCACCGGGGTCAGCGCATCGCTGCGTATCAAAACGCGCACCTTGGGGTCGGCCTTTTTGTGCGCGATCATCGACGGGATTACGTCATCTAGATTGACAATGCGTTCTTCGTAAGTGGTCACGGCCGTACGTGCGGCTTGCTTCCAGGCCACGTTAAACACCAACTCACCCTCGGAAGTCTCCTTCTTATTGGCGTCAGGGGCCATAGGAAGTTCGATCGTAGGGTCGTATCTAGCAACCGACGAGGTCGCGATGCTCATAAAGAAAATGAGCAGCACAAGTAGCACGTCGATCATTGGAGCGATTTGGAATTCGGGCTCGCCCTCACCACCGCCACCACCACCTGCCATAGGATTAAGGAGTTAAAGGATTAAAGAGAACAAAGACCGCACCGGTGGGCACGGCCTTCGTTAAAAAAGGCCGACTTAGGCCCGCACGTTGGCTGGGCTACCCTCAACCCAGTTGGGAGTAGCAGCATAACTCTCGCCGCCCTCGAACTCGACCGTCGCTAGGTGGTCGTAGGGAAACTTACGGAAAAGGTCGTTAGCTTCATCCGAGAGCTTGTGAACGGAATGGCCCACGCTGTTGCGGATCAGGTAGTAAAACACGAAGGCGGGAATCGCCACGGCCAAGCCGGCAGCGGTCGCATGCAACACGTGGCCGATCGCGCCCGAGAGCTTGGAGGGGTCAGAAGCACCGGCCTGGCCCATGGCCGCGAAGGCCTGAATCATACCGATGACCGTGCCGGTCAAACCGATCATCGGGGCAATAACGCCGATGACGGAGAGGTAAGCGATCTTGTTCTGGAACTTGGAGTTTTCGCCGATGATGGCCGAGCCCATGGCCTCTTCAGCGGCCTGCTTGCCGCTCGGTGCGTGTTTGAGGCCGGCGTGGACAACGTTGGCCAGAATGCCGGGGTTGTCGCGGGTCCAGTTATAAGCACCGTGGTAATCGCCGTTACGGAAGAAAGTACGCAGGGCTTCCAGCGTGGCCGGAGGGATGAACTGCTTGGGCTGGATCTTCATGTACAGCTCGATGACCAGATAAACGATCAGCGCCGAGCAGAACCAGAGCGGAAAAATCGCCGGTGCGCTCAATTCTTGGAGCAGAGATTTGGTAACAACTGTGGGGGCGGCGTCAGCGGCGAGCAGGGCAATCGGGCTGGCGGCGAGCAGGGTAGTCAGGCCGGTAATGCGGCGGAGCGAAGTAGTCATGATTCTTGGGTTGGTGGTTTTCTAAAGAAGAGGGAGAAAAAAGGGGCGTGGTGGGCGGATCAAGGGCCGCTCATTTCACGCTTGGCGAGGGTCGCTTCGGCGCTGGAGGGAAAGGAGGCGATGAGGTCGAGGTAGGCGCGTTCGGCCCGAGCCGCGTCGCCATAACCGCGCAACGAGCGGGCGGCACCCAAAAGAGCAGTGGGCATGACCTCCTCTTCGCTGCCGTAAAACGCGGGGACCAACAGGTAGAACTCTAGCGCTTTCTCGAAATCCTTTTGCCCATAGGCGATGTCCCCCCGCAGCACGGCCGCTCCGGCGGCGATTTCACCTGAGACCTCTTTACGCATGAGCTCCTCAAGCATCGTGTCGGCCACACTCCGCTTACCCAGTAAAAGTTGGAGCCGGATTAAGATTAACTGCGCCGCGAGTTGAGTGGCTTCATCGCCCGAGGTGGCAATGAGCTCCTTCGTCGCTTTCTCCGTTTCAGCATTTTGCTGGCGTGCGAGCAGAACACGGGCGCGCAGCAACGCGGCCTCGTTCCACCAGCCGCCCGGGATTTTAGCGAAAGGGGTGAACTGCGTATAAATCGGCGTGATCTTAGCATCGGCCTCCTCAGCCTTGCCTGCGGCCAGCAACGTGCGGGCTTCGGCGATCTCCTCGGGTTCAGGCCAATCGAGTCGCACCACCTGGGAGACAGGAAACTGCATTTCGCCCATGTCGCCGCCGAGAGATTTCACCAGGACGTTCCCCTTAAGCTCGACCTCGTCTTGCTTGAGAATCCTGCCGTCTCTAAGCAGGTAACGCTGGGCGCACAGCGGTGAAACTGCGAGCAAGGCCAAGGCGATGTAGCTAATGGTTTTCATGATGCACCTCCTTGTTTGGCAGTGACGGGCGCGGCCGTGGACGCTGGCTCAGGCGGCAGGGTTTTCTCTAGGATATCCAACCGCTCCAAACCGGTTTTATACTCGGGGAAATCTGTCAGGCGGGCGTCGCGCTTCATTTCGCGGTAAGTCGCCAACGCCTCACGCGGCTTGCCCAGTTTTTCAAACGTCTGGCCGCTGCTTAAATACGCCCGAGCGACCCATGGAGTGAACTTTTTGTAAGAAATATAGACGCGCTGGAAGTGAGCTTGGGCTTGGGCCAATTCATCTGGGCCTCCTCGCTTGAGCAGGATTTCGCCCAATGAGTAAATGCTTTGGGCGGTGGCCGGCCCGCGCCATGATTTATTGCCGGCAATCTGCTCAAAGAGCTCCTTGGCTTGCTCCAATTTGCCTTGCGCCAACAAGGTTTTGGCTTGGCCCAACGTGGCCTCGCGCAACTTGAAGCGGGCGCCTGCTCGGTCGATAGCGTTGGTGAACTGCACCCAAGCCGTGTCGTAGTCGCCGGCCTGAAATGCGATTTCGGCCAATCCCACATAACCAAAATCCGCATACATCGACTTAGGGTAACTAAGCACCAACTGGTCGTAGAAGGCGCGAGCCCGCTCGGTCTTGCCCTGCGCGAGCAACAAATCACCAACCACGCCTAGCAACCCAGGCGACAAACCCTCGGCGTCGGTTTCTTCGCCGATACGCACCAGCAACTGGTCCCTAAGCACGTTGTTTTTCCGCAAAGACGCGACCTCTGCCTCGGTGAACAGCACACGCGCCTTAACCGTAGGGTTGTCACGGTTTTGGCTGGTGAGCAGTTCACGACGAACTCGGGCC
>JBIIMH010000253.1:0-3985 GCA_044338095.1 Rariglobus sp.
TTTATCTGGAGATTGGCATAGGGGCACATTTCGACGGCGATAGTGCGGTCGGCGACCGAGCGCATGAGGTCGGGGGATTGCTTGAGGTGGAGGGCGTGGCCAAGGCGGCGGGCGTTGAGCTTAAACACCGCCTGCCAGATGCCTTCGGCGTCGTCATTTTCACCGGCGTGGATGGTCACGGCGAGGCCGACGCGGTGAATGGCCTCGAAGTCGGTGGCGAAAAGGGCAGCGCGGGTGTCGCGGTGTTCGAAGCCGGCAAGATCGACGCCGACCACGCGGCAGGTATCGTCATCGCGCCACTGGCCTGCGGCGGTGATGGCCAGGGAGAGGTGGCGTGAGATGTCGGAGCGGTCGCCGCTGTCTTTACGGGTGGCGATGACGATTAGGTTAACATGGCAGGCGGGTTTGCGGTCAGGCCTGGTGGTGGTGGTTGCGGCCATACAGCGCTCGAAGTGGCTGCGGATGTCGGCGAGCACGTCCCAAGCGGAACGATCCGGGGTGGCGTAGTTGTTGGGCGAGCACCGGATTTCCGCGTAAAGCACCCCGTCGGCGACAAGTGCCGCATAAAGGTGTTCACACTGAGTGCGCAGGCAAGCCGGGTCGCGGAGGAGTCGGGAGCCGTTGTTGTCCCCGAGGGCCATGTAGTGATCGAGTCCGCAAGGTGTGGACGGGGTTGGCCAGCCGGAGGGGAACGGACGGTCGAGCAAATCGGGGAGTAGCTCCGGGCGTGAAGCGGTGGCACGCAAGGCCGTGAGTGTATCGCCTTGGGTGGCAAAGCCGCCGAGGTGGCAGTGAAGCTCGATTTTTGGAAGCGAGGCGAGCCAGGCTTGGTGACCGGCGGCGGAGGGCTTGAAGGGCTGGTTGAGCCAAGCGAGGCGGCCGGGCGAATAAGTGGCCAGGAGCGGGAAAGGCAGGTCGTCGAGTTGGTGGAAGTTTTGGGCTAGGTTACGCTGGTCAGCGGTGAAGTGGGCGATGTGGTTGCTCAGGTCATAGCCGGGGGCGCGGATGCGCTCGCGAGGTTCAGCATTGAGCGGAAAGTCGCTGGACTTCAGGGCGGCGAGCGATGGCCAGCCCGGATCATAGCCGAGGCGCACGAAGGCGATGCCACCGGTGGCGGCGGCTTGGTCGACGAGATCGGGGGTGTTGACGGTGTGGGCTGCGAGCACGTGAAAAACCTCGGCTGCACCCAGCAAGCCGGCGGCGCGCTGCATGGCGACCGACATGGTTTTGAAGCCGCCGGCCAGGCAGATATAACGAGAGGCCGGTTCAGGCGCCCGTGCGAGAATCCAGCGCAGGAGCACTTCTTCGAAAAGCGCGTGGTCGGCAGCGGTGCTGAGATCGACAAAGTCGGCGACGTGGGCAATCGTCAGTTCCACGGCTGGGTAACGACTGGCGAAGTAGCCGATAACCTCTTGAGCGGATTTATCGGTGGCCGGGCTGTCGCTGGTGAGGACATGAACGGCGGTGAAGCCGGAGGGGCCTGGAGGGCGGAGTTGAAAAGCTTCGGGCACGACGGCCCAAGTGGCGCCGAGAGAACAGAGGAGAATAGGCATGGGTGGGGCGGAGGGTTTAGATTGGAGTGAGCACGACCGCGCCGGATCGGCTGCCGGGAGGGGGAGTATTACGTTGCCGCTGACGAGCACGGGTTCAGGCGACCGAGAGCGACAGCGGGGATGATACGCCAAACTTGCCGCGCCTACACCAGCGGGTTCCAGACGCGGGTGAAGCCGAAGTCCTGGAAATCTTTGACGTTGGCGGTGGCGAACTCGGTCACTCCGTGGTGGCGCAGGCTGATGGCGGTGCGGGCGTCGAAGAGGCGGCGGCGGGCAAAGTGTGCTGTGGCCGCGTGGGCCCAGAGCGTTTCATGGGCAGCAGGCGAGTCGGGCGGGTAGCCGAGGATGCGCCAGCAGGGGTGGTGGCGATAGGCTTGGATGACGGCGACGGCGGCCGGGGCGCTCAGGGGTTGGGCGAGGATAGCGGGATTGCGCAGGTGGAGGTAGAATTCGGCGAGCGTGAATTCGCTGAGAACAACATCATCGCGGTTCGTGAGGTGACTGACAAAAGCGTGTGCGGCGGCATGCTCGGGGGCGGCGGCGCTGTAGGCGTAGAGGAGTAGGTTGGTGTCGAGCGCGATCATGGCTGCGGATCATCCTGCGACGAGGTGAGCTGCGGCGCCGAATCCGCCCAGAGGGCCTCTTTGACCTGATCGGCGGAGAGTCCGCGCCAGCCGCAGGCAGCCGAGGACGGTGGTTGCCAGTTGGTCGCCACCCTTGGCAGGGGCGGGCTTTGGCGCAGAGCAACCAGCCCCTTGGCGATCACCTCAGTCGTTACCGCCTTTAAACTCAGGTGGTGCTCGGCAGCGTAGATTTTTAAATCGCGGAAAAGGGCATCAGGAAGATCCAAGGTCGTGCGCATGGATATGTTTTTATGCTTAAATGTGGATGCGTCAAGGGTGCGCGCAGCCTAATCCCCAAAGATTAAACGAAAGGGGCTGATTTTAACGCAAAACCCTGTAAATAGGGGCGCTTTATCCGTGTTTATTAGGGCTCATCAGGGGTTAAAAAAGTCCGGTTCAGGGGAACCGAACGTCCCGTCCCTGCAGGGGCGGGTCGTTACCTGGATAACCGTCAGAAATAGACGCTTCCCCGCACGCCGCGCACAGCCATGTATCCATGTAACGCGCGAACACTGACACCTTATTCCGATTCCTAGCCTTCGGCGTTGCCTTCTTAGCGATGCTCGAGTGTTCGAGCTCTTGCCAAGAGCCGAAGCCGCGCCACAGTTGGCGGGCATGAGCCCGCTTACCAAGCCCAAGAAACCCGCCCGCAATCCCGCTTCACGCCGCCGGGCCATTAAGTCAAAAACGCCGTCATTTATGGAGATTAGCCCCGTCTCTGGTCTTGCCGTGGTTAAAGCCGTGCCTGGAGCAAAGCCCCTCACCACTGAGACGGTAAAGGCCATGCTAGCCGACTTCCCGTGAAATACCTCTTCGACGCCAACGCCCTGCTAGCGATTGGCCATGTCAGCCATACCGAGCACACCTACGCCGACGCGTTTTTTGCCCGCCACCGTACCGCCACCTTTTACACTACGCCGATCACGGAACTTGCGTTTATTCGCATCGGAGCAAACGCGGGCTATTTTTCGAGGATCGCCGCAGCTCAGTCCGCCTTAGCCAATTTAAAGCAGAGCTCCGACGGCCGCGTTCAATTCATGCCCGACGATATCGGTGCCGATGTTATGCCGGCCTACGTCACCAAGGCCAAAGACACCACAGACGGGCACCTTTTGGCCCTCGCCAAAAAGCATGGCGCGAAACTCGCCACCTTCGATAGCGGCATTCCAGGGGCGGAATTGATTCGCTAAACGAAGCCCCGCCCTATTTTGAACAGCGCCCCGCTCGGCGCGGGCTTTTTTGTTTCCACTTTCGCCACCGTCGAAAAGCCGACTGGGTATTCCTTGTTTTGAAGGGGGCCCTGTAAAAGCAGGGGGCGGAACGTTACATGGATAACGGCCAGAAATAGACGCTTTCCCGCTCGCCGCTCACAGCCATGTAACGCCCGGACCCATGTCATCTTATTTCGAGCCGTGGGGGGCAATGCCTTTCGGCTGAGGGGGTTGCGGGGACGGTCCACCAAGGACCTCGAAGCCGCCCTGACGAAGGCCCGTCACCAATGCCTTTCGGCTGAGGGGGTTGCGGGGACCTCTTACGCTTCCGCCCTTAATGCTGCTTCTAAGTCACCAATGCCTTTCGGCTGAGGGGGTTGCGGGGACGCGAAAGCCTTTTGGCGTAGCGCAAAGGGTTTGCGGGGAGTCACCAATGCCTTTCGGCTGAGGGGGTTGCGGGGACGTGCATTTGCGCTAAAGGGTAAAACCCTGATTGGTCACCAATGCCTTTCGGCTGAGGGGGTTGCGGGGACCTCGTGGAAAGCCGGAATTGATTTGCGCGCAGATGTCACCAATGCCTTTCGGCTGAGGGGGTTGC
>JBIIMH010000254.1:0-3983 GCA_044338095.1 Rariglobus sp.
AAGCGAATTGGCTGAAAGCTTCTGCAGCGCGCTCAGTTCCCTTGAATAGTTGTTGTACTCACCGAGTGCATTGGAGGAGGCCGGAATACGGTTCAGGGCATCGGTGGTGCGGTTAAGCGAGGCTCGGGTTGCGCGTAAATCGTCCCTGAGTTGGGCCATTGATGGGGACTTGATCGTGGCGGTTTGGTTGCTCTTGGAGCGCGTGCTGCTGCAACCGCTAAAGGGCACGGTGCCCAGCAATGATAAGACCAGCAGGCCGGCGGCCAGCGGGGCGGTCATTGGGGTAATGATTTTTTTCATCACCCCCAACGAAATCAGCCGGTCAAACGCGTCAACCGGCACCCCATCGAATTCACCTGGGGTTTTCCCCTAGGGCCGAGTAGTCGAGCACCGTATGGCTGATCAAACCGCTTTCAATCGCGGCGCGGTCGGTGAGCGGTTCGGCCGGCGAAATGTCTTCACCGAGTTTAAAAATGAAGCGGTGGGTGCCGTCGTCAGCGGCCGGCCCAAACAGCCCCGGCACGATCACCCGGGCCGGCACGGTGCGGCGTAACGGTGTCGTCGCAGCACACGGGGTGGGGAAGTTGACGTTGTGGACGATAAAGCGGCGGGCGGGTGTGCCGGCCACCAATTCAGGGACGAGTCGGGCGGCGTGGCGGGCCGAGGCGTCGAGGGTGTTTTGCAACTCGGCGCAGACGTGGTGGCCCGAGGCGCGCAGGGCCTCGAACTGGGCGGACGTGAGGTCTTGGGAAAAAGCGATCGCAGGCAACCCGTGCACCGCTCCTTCCCAGGCTCCGGCAATCGTGCCGCTGGCCGGAATGAAGCCGAGCGAGGCGTTGCGGCCGATGTTGATGCCGGCGACCACCGCGTCGATTTTCACCCCTTCTGGCAGCAGGTGCGCCAGCGCGATGCTGACGCAATCGCTGGGCGTGCCGTCAATTGTCCAAGCGTGGCAGCCGAGGTCGCGCGAGGACACTGCGGAGGCAACCGGGCGTAGGCGGGATTTGGCGCAACCGATCCAGCTTTGCTCGTTTTTTGGCGCGGCGATGTAGAGTTGGTGGCCCTCGGTGCGCAAAGCGTGCGTGAGGGCGTGGAGAAACGGGCTGTCGATGCCGTCGTCGTTGGTGACCAACAGATTCATAGGGCATTAGGGCTGGCTGAGCGGCATCCCGTGGCAAATCCCAATTCGGCGCAAATCCTGCGCTTTTTGTGCGTTTTCTCTCTATTTAGGACAGCTTACGCGGCAAGTGATGCGCAGCGCTCAACAAAATGCACGGAGAGGGCGGGGCGGAAACCGACTAGTTTCTTCGCGACTGGATTTTGGTGGGCTAGACCTCCACTAAACTTCATGCCACTGCTCTACCAACTTCGGCCACTTTCTCCCATGAAACCTATCGTATTTAACAACACCGTGCTGCGCGACGGACACCAGTCCCTCGCCGCCACGCGCATGACTACTGCTCAGATGTTGCCCGCCGCGCCCACGCTCGACGGCTTAGGCTTCGGCGCCTTGGAGACCTGGGGTGGGGCCACGATCGACTCGTGCCTGCGTTATCTCAACGAGAACCCCTTCGACCGCCTCGACGCGCTCAAGGCAGCCGCCCCGCGCACCCCGCACAGCATGCTGCTGCGCGGTCAGAATATCGTGCAATACACCAGCTTCCCCGACGACGTGGTCGAGGCCTTCGTGCGCTGCTCGGCCAAGCACGGCATGGACATTTTCCGGGTTTTTGACGCCCTTAACGACTCGCGCAACCTGCTCACCGCCGTGCGCACCGTGAAGGCCGCCGGCAAACACGCGCAGGGCGCGATCTGTTACACCACCAGTCCGGTGCACACCCCCGCCAACCTGACGGCGCTGGCCGACGAACTCGTTGCGATGGAATGCGACTCCATCTGCATCAAGGACATGGCTGGCCTGCTGAGCCCGCGCATCACTTACGATTTGGTTAAAGCCATCAAGGCCCGCCACAAGATCCCGGTTGTTGTCCACAGCCACGAGACCGCCGGTTTGGCGCTCGCCTCCTATATGGCGGCCATCGATGCCGGTGCGGACTCCGTGGACACCTCGATCACGCCTTTTGCCAACGGTACGGGCCAGCCCGACACCGTGCGTATGCAGGCCGCTTTGGCCGGCCACCCCCGCGCCTGCCTCTACAGCCCCCGGGTGCTCTTT
This sequence comes from Rariglobus sp., assembly GCA_044338095.1. GTDB lineage: Bacteria > Verrucomicrobiota > Verrucomicrobiia > Opitutales > Opitutaceae > Rariglobus. The sequence goes on from JBIIMH010000254.1 coordinate 2,177, forward strand.
GAGCTCCGCCAATACTTCGAGGGAGTCGCCGTCGAACTGTCCAAGTTCATGAGCCCCGCCAACGACCGCGTCGACAGCGATGCGCTCTGTTACCAGGTGCCTGGCGGCATGTTGAGTAACTTCCGCACCCAGCTCGTCGAGATGAAGATGACGGATCGTTTCAACGAGGTTATGGCCGAGATTCCGGTTGTGCGTGAGGCGCTCGGTTGGATTCCGCTGGTCACGCCAACCTCGCAGATCGTGGGCACGCAGGCCATGCTCAACGTCAAGTTCGGCCGTTGGAAGAACCTCGCCCAGGCCTCCATCGACATCGCGCTGGGCAAATACGGTCGCCCCCCGGGTGTCGTCAGCCCCGAGGTGCTGGCCCTCGCCCGCAAACAGTCCGGCCAGGACACAGTCACCTGCCGCCCCGCCGACCTGCTCGCCCCGCGCATGCCCAAGCTGCGCGAAGAACTCACCGCCAAGGGCCTCGCCCCCACCGATGAAAACGCGGTGCTGTTTGCGATGTTCCCGCGTGAGACCGAGTCGTTCTACAAGCCCAAGCCCGCTGCCGCCGCTCCTGCGCCGGTGACGGTCACCTCCGCAGCTCCCGCTGCTGCCGCCCCGGCCAAGCCTGCCGCAGCCGGGACAACGGCGCCCTTCGCCGTTCCTGCTGGTAAAACCTCGCGTTACTCCCTCACCGTGAACGAGCGCCGTTACGACGCCACGGTTGAAATCTTGAACTGATTGATTGTTTCGCATCGCTCATGAGCACCACAGCCACCACCAAACCCGCCTCGTTATTCGCCGATTTCGCGGCCGCCTCTCCCGCCGATTGGCGCAAGGCCGCCGAGGAGTCCCTCGACGGTGCGCCGTTTGAGAAAAAACTGATCACGCGCACCTACGAGGGCATCGACCTGCGCCCGATCTACACGCGCGAAGACACCGCCACGCTGCCTGAGAGCTGGCCGGGTTTGCCGCCCTACACCCGCGGCAGCGACCCGCTCGGGCAACGCGCCCAGGGCTGGTACATTTGCCAGGAAGCCGACGGCACCGATGCCACTGCGTTTAACGCCGCGCTTCTCAGCGATCTTAAATGCGGTCAAAACGCCGTCAGCCTGCCACTGCAGCCCGCCGTGCGCCTCGGTCTCGATCCGGCCAAAGCGGGTCTGCCCACCGAGCGCGGTCTGGCGCTGACGTGTGTCAACGACGTCGATCGCGCCCTGCGCGGGGTGGACTTGTCGGCGGTGCCGGTGTTCGCCCACGCGGGTGTCGCCGCTGGTGCAGTGACCGCGTTGCTCACGGCTTGGTTAAAGGTTCAGGGTCGCCCTGCAACCGACCTGCACGGCGCCATTTTGGCCGATCCAATCGGCGAATTGGTCAACGCCGGGACCTTGCCCGTCTCGCTTGAAAAAGCCTACGACGAGATGGCCCAGCTTGAACTCAAGGTTCGTACCGACGGGCTCGCGCTGCGCACCGTTGGCGTCAATGCCGCTGTCTGGGCTGAGGCCGGCGCCAATGCGGTGCAGGAGCTCGCCTTCGGTTTGGCCAGTGGCGTTGAATACCTGCGTGCGCTGAATGCACGCGGGCTCACCGCCGAACAGGCCGCGCCGCGCTTCTTGTTCACCTACGCGCTCGGTTCCAACCTGTTCATGGAAATCGCCAAGCTGCGCGCCGCCCGCCTGTTGTGGGCTCGCGCCGTCGAGGCCGCCGGTGGTGGCGCAGCCGCCCAGCGCCTCGTCTGCCACGGTCGCACCACGCGCTGGAACAAGACCGTGCTCGATCAGCACGCCAATCTCCTGCGCACCACCACCGAGGCCTTCGCGGG
>JBIIMH010000255.1:0-3980 GCA_044338095.1 Rariglobus sp.
GGTTCCTCCTTTGCGCAGGAAGTTGCCTACGGGTTCACCTCCGCAGCGATAGCCGACGGCACCGTCCGGCTGGGTGTAGACTTCGCGCAAATACCCGAGATCGCAGATGCGCGGGCGATCCTCGTAGCAGCCGGGGCTCGACAAGGTGTTCGGTAGCTTAAGAACCTTGAAGGGGAAGCCCGTCGGCGAGGCGAACGGATCGGTGAAAATCTGGGTGGTTCCCGCGCGGACCTGAGCGCCCACCGCTTGCTTGAGTTCGGTGCCCATGCCCGACTCTTCGCAGAAGGCGAATGCGGTGCCAATCTGCACGCCAACGGCGCCTTGGTGCTGGGCTTCTGCCAGGCGTTCGGGCGTGGCGTGGGCACCCGCAATCCAGAAGGGCAGCCCGAGAGCGCGGATCTTGGCCACGTCGGGCAGGTCCCGTTCTCCGTAGAGCGGCTCGCCCTTGGCGGTGAGTTGTAGCGGGCCACGCGGCGGGGCGTTGTGGCCGCCGGCTGCCTCGGTCTCGACCACAAACCCATCGACTTGACCGGAGGATTTGCGCGCGAGCGTCATCGCCAAAGTGGCGGAGCTGACGATGGCCAAAAAGCGCGGGCGTTTTAAGGCCGGAACCGGGGCTTTGAGGAACTCAGTCGGGTTAAACGAGCTAAAGGCCTCTACGGAGGCTTGGTCGGGGCTGACGGGGGCGGTGACGTCGATCTTGAGTTTGGCTGCTTCACCGCGGGAAAACTGGTCGAGCACCCCGGGGATTGCGCGGGGGATGCCTGCGCCCATGAGCACATAATCCACTCCGGCCAGCATAGCGCCGTACAACGAGGGCAGGGTGGGGAGCTGGATTTTCTCAAGCAGGTTGATGCCCACGACGCCGTCGTGGTTTTCCTTGGCGAGGAAAACCTCCACGAAATTGGCGATCACCGTGAGCTCGTTGAACGCCGGGCTCGCGGTGAGCGTGGGCATTTCGACGGACTTAAAGGGTTTTTCGGCCGGCTTTCCTCCGGGGACGAACCACTCGTCGAGCACCCGATTGGCCATGGCGGGAATGGGGAACTGAGAGAGCGCTCGGCGCATGTCACCGGCGAGGTCACCGAGCTGGAGGCGGCGCGAGAGAACGACGGCCAACAGGGTGCCGGAGACGACACCGAGTTGGCCTTGCTGCGAAACAGCGCGGGCGAGAGTCCAGTTGGAGACTCCGACGCCCATCCCTCCTTGAATAATGATCGGCAGTGACATAGCCAAACACTCAACCGGCGAGGGCCGGTGCATGAAAGGTGCATTTGCCTTCAGATGGCAGTGTGATGGAGTCTTAATCGGGCCTATTTGATTGGCTTATAGGGGCGGCGGAAGGTAACTTTCGGGCGATGGCTCCGCGGTGCGCTTGAGTTTGAAAAAGGCCTGGATGAGGGAGCGGCATTCGTCTTCGAGCACGCCCCCGGCGGTGATTTCGAGGTGGTGGTTGACGCGGGGCAGGGCGTTCAAATCGGTCGCGCCGCCCAAGCAGCCCATTTTGGGGTCGGGCACTGCGTAACAGACGCGCTTGAGCCGGGACATGAGGGTGGCTCCGGAGCACATCGGGCAGGGCTCTTTGGTCACGTAGAGGGTGCAGTCCTCAAGGCGCCAGTTGCCCAGCTTGGCGGCGGCCTGGGTGATGGCCAGAATCTCCGCGTGGGCGGTCGGGTCTTGGGAGCTTTCCACGGTGTTGTGGGCGAGCGCGATGATCTCGCCGCCGTGCTCAATAACACAACCGATGGGCACTTCGTCGCGTCGCCACGCATCGATCGCTTGGTTATAGGCGAGGCTCATGAAAAACGTGTCGTCACGCGAAAGCTGTGAGGGGAAACGTTTTTCAAATGGACACTCTTGAGGGCGGGACGAAGGCATGGTGGAGGCAATGTGAACGGTGCGCCACGAGCGGCGGGCCGAGGAAAAACTTGACTAAGGCGGACGAAGGGTGGCTTACAAGTAGCTTTTATACACTGAATCGTTCGCATGCTCATACTCGTCCCAGGCCTCGTTGCCGCTTTTAACCATGTCTGAATCCTCTGACGGCAAATCCATTGAAGTTGAAGGCAAGGTCGTCACCGTGCTTCCGGGGACGATGTTCAAAGTTCAGCTCTCCAACGGTCATATCGTGCTCGCCCACATTTCGGGCAAGCTGCGCAAAAACTTCATCAAAATCGCCGCCGGCGACGGCGTGAAGATGGAGATGAGCCCCTACGATTTGGAGAAGGCGCGCATCACCTACCGCATGAAGGACGTCAACGCTCAGCCGTTCGTTCCCCGCAAGCGCCGCTATTAAAACCCCGCCTCGCCCCAATCCGATTTTTTCCATCGACGCCGTCTTTTCGACGGCGTCTTTTTTTTGCCCGTGCCCGACTCATCTTCCGCTCCTGAAAAGCCCCACCTTGGCCTGCCTTCCGGGCTCGACGAGCCGATCCGTGATTTTGGCAACTCGCTCACCCTTGAGCGGGGCCGTTCGGATCGAACGCTGGAGGCCTATGAAAGCGACCTGCGCCAGTGCGCGGCACATCTGGCACGGGCGGGCGTTAAAACCTGGCACAACGCCACAGCCGATCAGGTGCGCGACTGGATGTACTCGCTGAGCACCGGGCAAGCGTCCGCTGGCGACGACTACACCGAGGCCAGTCTGGCGAGAAAACTTTCTGCGCTGCGGATGTTTGCCCGCCACCTCGTGCGTGAACGGGTGCGCCCCGATGATTTCACCGAGCTGCTTCAGGGCCCCAAGCTCCACCGCAAAATGCCGGGCACGCTTAACGCCGAGGAGATTGACGCGCTCTTGGCCGCGCCGGTCGGCGGCGACGCCCACGCCCTGCGCGACCGGGCTATCCTCGAGTTGTTTTACTCCAGCGGCCTGCGGGTTTCGGAACTGGCCGGATTGATGATCCAGCAGGTGGATTTGGAGTCGGGTTTTTTGCGGGTGTTCGGTAAAGGCGCTAAGGAGCGCGTCGTCCCGGTGGGCGGCAAGGCGGCCGAGGCCCTTGGCGCCTATTTGAGCGCCGCCCGCCCCCAATTCGTTAAGCCCAAAACCGGCAGCCAACTCTTCCTCAGTGAGCGCGGTTCGGCGATCTCTAGGCAGATGCTCTGGGTGCTGGTCAAAAAATATGCCAGGCAGGCCGGCATCGCCAAGACCGTGAAGCCCCATTTATTGCGCCATTCCTTTGCCACTCATTTGCTGACCGGCGGGGCCGATTTACGCTCAATTCAGGAGATGCTGGGGCATGCAAATATATCGACTACACAGATTTATACTGCTGTTGAGGAGCGCCGGCTGATTGAGCAACACGCGCAATTTCATCCCCGCAACCAGGGTTCAAAAAAAGGTAGGGTAAAAACCCCTTGACCGGTTGGGGATTCACGGCGTCATCGTTCACTTTTAACGGCCTGTGAAACTCAACGTAATCGTCGCTCCCGCCACCATGCGAAAACCGCACGGCAACTTCGCGGGGACATTGCGGACGGTTGCCAGCGAACACCGCCCGGCCTCCCTGCCGGGCGTCGGCCCCAGTCAGGATTTCTGTTTCCACTCATGAGCGACAAGATCACCCACGAATGCGGTATAGCGATGGTTCGGCTGCTTAAGCCGCTGTCCTATTACCAAGAGAAATACGGCACGCCGCTTTGGGGCTTCACCAAGCTTTTTCTGCTCATGGAAAAGCAACACAACCGAGGCCAGGACGGCGCCGGTGTGGCCTGTGTTAAAAGCGACATCGCCCCGGGCGAGCCGTACATGTTCCGCGATCGGTGCGTGAAGACCAATCCACTCGACAAGATTTTCAAAAACCTGCTCAGCCAGTACAACGAGAAGGTTGCCACCGGCGAGATTCACCCTGAGTTCGCCGAGACCGTTAAAAAGCACTTCGACTTCGGCGGCGAGTTGCTCATGGGCCACCTGCGCTACGGCACCAGCGGGGGCTACAACATCTCCTCCTGCCACCCTTATTTCCGTCGTTCGCCCTGGCCCA
>JBIIMH010000256.1:0-3978 GCA_044338095.1 Rariglobus sp.
GGAAAAAAGGGGGGGGGCGGCTGCTGCGCCAATTTAAGGGGTGAGTTTAGGTTTTAATTGGGGTTGCTGGCGGGGAAGCGGAGGCGGGCGAACGCGCGGGTTTCCTCGATGCCGCATTGGAGGTCACTCCAGGTGGTGAGGGCGTGGGCAAGTTGTCCGGCACGGGCCAGCTCGAGCAGTTCCTTGGCGAGGCCGGCGGCCCGCGCCCAGCCCGCTGTGGCGAGAGTGCCTTTGATGGTGTGGGCAGCACTAGCGAGGGCATCGGCGTCCTGGCTGCGCAGGGCCTGTTCGATGAGCGGGAGGTGCTGGTCGAGGTCCTGGCCGACGAGGTGCCAGAGGCTGGCTAGAGTGCGTTGCTGCAGCTCGGGGTCGAGTCCCTCGGTGAAGGCGGCGAGGTGGTTTTCGTCGATGAGCGGAAGCGGGGCCCGGAGTGGGGTAAGCTTCTGGCGAACGTTGGCGGGGAATAGGCGTCGGATGAGGCTGGCGAGTTCCTGCGGAGTGGTGGGTTTGGTGAGCACGCCGTCGAGACCGGCGGCCGTGCAGATATCGCTTTGGCCACGGGTGAGGTCGGCGGTGAGGGCGACGAGACGGGGCGCCCCATGCGGGTTTTGGCGGATAAGTCGGGCGGCTTCGAAGCCGTCGATTCCGGGCATTTGAATATCGAGCAAAATCAGGTCGTAAGGACGGGCGAGGGCGGCGCGCACGGCGGCTTCGCCGTCCTCGACCAGGTCCACCGAATAGCCGAGGGAGCGCAGCATGATTTGGAGCACTTCCCGGTTGGTGGCGATGTCGTCGGCCGCGAGGATGGAAAGGGCGGGGAGCGGGGGCAGTTCGCTGCCAACCGCCGGGCTGGCTGGGCTGGCGCTGGTGGGTGCGGAGGGCAGGATGATACTGGCACGGAACGCCGAGCCGATCCCGAGAATGGAGCGCACCCGGATGTCGCCGTGCATGGCCCGGGCGAAGGAGCGCGCGATGGATAGCCCGAGGCCGGAGCCGCCGTAGCGCACCTGGGTGCTGGCCTCGGCTTGCCGGAACGGTTCGAAGAGCGTGGGAATGGCTTGGGGGGCGATGCCGATTCCGGAGTCGAAAACGGTGGCAACGAGGTTCACGTGGCCGTCTTGGCGGGGCAGGCCGGTGAGCCGGAGGTGGACGCGTCCGGTGGCGGTGAATTTGATGGCGTTAAGCAGCAGGTTGAGCAGCAGTTGGCGGAGGCGGCGGGCGTCACCCAGCAGCCAGTCGGGGAAGTGGCCACGGATATCTGAGCTGAAACGCAGCTGTTTGCGTGCGGCGGCGTCTTGGGCGATGGCCTGCACGGTATCGAGGGCGGCCCGCAGCGAAAAGGGCTCTGCGCTCAGACGGAGTTGGCCGGCGTGGAGGCCGGAGTAGTCGAGGATTTCCTCAATGATGCCGAGCAAGTGGTGGCTGCTGTCGCCGATAAGGTTAAGGCTGCGGGTGAGTTCGGCGTCGTGGGACTCTTTACAAAGGGTTGCCGAGAGTCCGGTGATGACGTTAAGCGGGGTGCGCAGTTCGTGGCTCATGGAGGCCAGGAACAGGCTCTTGGCCCGATTGGCGGCCTCGGCTTCGATTTTAGCCACGCGCAGTTGGTCTTCGACGGCTTTGCGCGCGGTGATGTCCTCTTTTACCGCGATGAAGTGGGTGATGACACCGTGCTCGTCACGCAGCGGTGAAATGGTGGCGTATTCCCAGTAAAAGGTGCCGTCCTTGCGCCGGTTGCCCAATTCCCCTCGCCAGTCCCGGCCCGCCAAAATAGTAGTCCACAGTGCGTGATAAACCGCCGGATCTTGCAGGCCGGACTTGAGCACCCGGGGATTTTGTCCGATGGCTTCGCTGGCGGTGTACCCGGTGAGCGCTTCGAACTTGGGGTTAACGTATTGGATGATTCCGTGCGGGTCGGTGATGACGATGGAGGCCGGGCATTGTTCGACGATGCGCTCGTACAGCGGCATCGCGTCTTCCATCGCGGTGAGAGCGGCATTTTCGGTGGGCGATGGATGCGGGGTCGACATGAGAATAGGGGTGAGGCGAAGGGGCTGAGTGGCGGGCACGGGGGGCGTTGGCGGGTTGAGTCTTGAAGCTGCGAGCGTAAGGCGCCTGCGGCGCGTTGTTAAAACAGCTCCATGCCGTCGTCCTCGGGTTTTTTGGTGGCGGGGGTGGCTGCGGCATCGGCGGCGGGCATGGGGGCGTCAAACAGCTCCATGTCATCGGCGGGGGCCCCGGTGGGGGCGGGCGCGCTGACCGGGGCGTCGAACAGCTCGATGTCGGATTCATCAGGAGCGATCGCGACGCCAGCAGCAGCGACAACCCCAACCACGGTGGCGTGAATGGTGTTTTCGCTCTTCATGGTGTAGCGGCCTTCGTGGCGGGCGAGGGCAAGGACACCGTGGTCGCTGAGGTCGGCGGTGTGGGTTTCGCTCCAGGAGTCGGCAGCGGCGAACAGCGCGTCGCTGAGCTTTTCAGCCGGGTTGAAACAGCTGGAGACCAGGGCGGGGAAGTTGAGGCGCGGCAGGATGTCCTGGATCTGGCTGTTGGCAGAGGCGAACAGGCGGTTGCTTTCATCGAGCTCGTTGGCGGTGCGCGAGCAAAGCCGGGCGAGCTTTTCGGCGATGAGGTGAAAACCGGCTTCCAAGGTGCGCTGCTCGGCGTTGATGAGGATGAGAAACTGGGCCGATTCGTCCTTGATCAGGCGCAGGGTAGACAGGCAGGAGGCGAGTAGCCCGGTGAGTTTGCCGGTGCTCGTGTCGGTGTTGTCGGCGATCCGGGCCGCCTCGCTGGCAAGGCAGGTCAAGGCCTCGGCACCGTGTGTGCGGGCGGAGGCGATTTGTGCGTTGAGGGCCACGATTTTGACGTCGTAGCTGAGGGCGTTGAGTTCGCTGAAGAAGATGGTGACAACCTCTTCAATGCGGCCGACGAGAGCGGCGATGTTATCGCTGATGGTACGGCAGAGGTCGGCGATGCGAGAGAGTTCGGTGATTTGCTGATGGAAGAGTTCGTGGACTTGGCAACTACGGAGGGCGGCTACGGAGGTCGTGCTCAGGTCGTTGAGTTCGTTGCCAAGCGCCGCAGAGTGGCCCGAGAGGGATTGGAGCCCGCTGGAGAGCGTCTCGGCGGCCTGCTCGATGGAGCGGCGCGCTTCGCGGAGTTGTTCGCGTTGCACACGGGCGGCTCGGGTGAGGAAGGGCGGTTCGAAGGGCGGGGTAGCCCCGATGTGGTGAACGAGGTGCTCGGCGATGTCCTGAAAGCCGGCTCCGACATGTTCGAGTTTCTGGCGGACGATGTCCTGGGCCTGAAGTGCGGTGATGAGCGCGAGGACCTCTGGCTGGAGCGCGCTGAACTGCTGGTCTATGCTCTGGCCTTGGCTGGCACAGGGGGCCAATAGCGCTTGGAGCCGAGTGAGCTCTTGCTGGATGGTGTTAATGCTGCTCAGCGAGCGAGTGCGCAGGGTGGTTTCGAAGGTGTTGAGGTCGCCGCGCTCGGTGGCGGCGGCGGTGATTGCTTCAGTGATTCGGGCAAAGGCGCGTTGGATGGTGGCGGCGATGCGCTGGTCGATCTCGGAAATCTGCTGAGCGACGAGAGAGAAGAGCGCCTGATTGTCGGGCGGTAGGCGGGCCGATTCGATTTTGATGCCGAAGGCGAGGATGCGAAACTGGACATTATCCTCGAGGAAAACCGCTTCGCTTTTACAGGCGTCGAGCAGCTTAGCCTCGACTTCACTGATGCGGGCACTTTCGCAAAGCGCCAGGCCGATGCTGGCATGGACAAGGTCGATGGAGCTTTTATAGAGAGCCTGGGCTTCGGGAAGCGCCTGTTCGGGGTCTTGGCCGTCGGCCAAGGCGACGAGGGTGCGGGCGTTACCCTGGCAGGTGCGCAGTACCGCTGAGACGCCAAAAAGCGCGCGTGCCAACTCGGTGAAGCGCTCGTCGGAGGTGTGGCCGAAGTTTTTGAAGGCGTCGCTCGCCT
>JBIIMH010000258.1:0-3966 GCA_044338095.1 Rariglobus sp.
CGCAGCACCTCGAAGTTGGAAATGGTGCCGGCCTCGAAGCGGTTTTTGGCGTTCTGCAACTGCTGGCGGAGCAACTGCACGTTCTGCTCCTGCACCGTGATCTGTTCGCGGGCCAGCAGCACGTCGTAGTAACGCGTGCGCACCTCCAGCAGCGCGTTGTTGATCGTCGCCTTAAGGTCGAGCAGGGCGGCTTCGCGGCTGACTTTTTGGGCTTCGAGCGCGGCCGAGATGCCGCCGCCGGCGTAGAGCACCTGGCGGGCTTCGAGCGCGATGCTCCAGTCCTGGTCGCTGCCGCCGCCTTGGACGAGCTCCTCGTCTTTTTTCTTATACGAGCTGGCCAGGCCGAGTTGGGGAATGGTCTTGGCCTTCACTTCAACGATCAGGCCCTCCTGTTCCTTGATGCGCTCACGGGCCTGCAAGATGGAGTAATTGTGCTCCAGTGCGTAGGCGATGGCGTTGCGCAGATCGAGGCGCTGGGGGACGTCGGGCGCGGGAGTGACGGTCGCCACGGGTGTGGCCGCCGGCTGGGCGAATGACTGGGTCGTGCCGCCAATCAGCAAAGCGGCGGGGGCAAAGAGCGCGAGAAACGAGGAGGTTTTCATGGGACGAGTTCGAAACGATGAATTACTTGGCGGGAACGGGCTGCGGCTGCGCGCCCGGAGCGGGTGGGAGGGTGGGCTTGGCTTTGTGGTCTTTGGCGAGCAGGACGTAGAGCGAGGGCACGATGAACAACGTGAACAGCGTGCCGATGGTCATACCTCCGACCAGCACCAGGCCTATTGAGTTACGCGCCGATGCGCCCGGTCCGCTCACCAAGGTCAGCGGGAAATGGCCGACCACGGTCGCCACCGAGGTCATCAGGATCGGGCGCAGGCGGGTGATCGACGACTCGCGCACCGCTTGCAATTTGCTGCGGCCCTGGGCTTGAAGCTGGTTGGCAAACTCGACGATTAGGATGCCGTTTTTGGCCACTAAACCGACCAGGGTGACCAAGCCGATTTGGGCGTAGATGTTCATCGTAGTCGTCCAACCGTCGGTCCAGAAAGGCAAGTTGGGGTTGGGCATTTTTAGGAAGGTGAAGAGCAACGCGCCAAACATCGCCAGCGGCACCGAGCCAAACAGGATCACGAACGGGTCGCGGAAGGAGTTAAACTGCGCGGACAAAACCAGGAAAATCAGCACCACGGCCAGACCGAGCGAGGGGAGGAACTTGTTGCCCTCGGCGCGCAGTTGGCGTGACTCGCCGGTGTAGTCGATTACGTAGCCCTTGGGCAGGATCTTGGCAGCTTCGTCTTCGAGGAAGCGCAACGCCTCGTCGAGCGGCACGATGCACACTCCGGACAGCGACACGGCGTTGAGCTGCTGGAAGCGGTTGAGCGTGCGCGGCACGGTGCTGTTTTTGATCTCGGCCACCGTGCTGAGCGGGATGAGTTTTCCGCCCGGGCCGGTCACGTGAAGGTCCTTGATCTGCTCGGCGGTGAGCCGGTCGACGCGTTTGATCTGCGGGATAACCTTGTAGCTGCGACCGTCGATGTTGAAGCGGTTGACATAGTTGCCGCCCACCGCCGCGCTCACGTCGGCACCGATTTGGGTGAGGTTGAGGCCGAGCGCGGCGACCTTGTCGCGGTCGATGACGATCTCGGACTGCGGCTGGTCGACCTTGACGTCGATGATCGGCGGGAAGGCGAACTTCTTGCTGGCGATGGCCCGGTTTTGCAGCTCCTGGGCGAAGGTGAGCACCTGGTCGCTGGGCGCGGTCGAGGCGATGTAGAATTCCACGGGAAACTGGCCGCCGCCTGGCAGCGCGGGTGGGGTCACTGCAAACATTTGTACGCCTGGAACGGCATCCAGTTTTTGCTGCACCTCGGGGATCATCTTAAACACGCTGCGGTCGCGCTCGGTCCACGGTTTGACCACTAGGCCACCGAAGCCGGAGGTCGGCCGGGTGATCTGGAAGGTGAAGTCGGTCTCGGGCAGGCTGCGGAACTCTTTGCCGGCGGCGGCGGCGTAGTGGCTGGTCTGGTCGAGGGTGTTGTTGGCACCGGTGTTCATGATGCCGAAAATAACGCCTTGGTCCTCAGCCGGGGCCAGCTCGGTGGGCGACATTTTGAAGAGCGGCAGGGCGAGCAAACTCACGAAAATCCACACTGCGTAAACGTAGGGGCGGTTGCCCAGCGTGCCGTCGAGCAGGCGGGCGTAACCGCGTTTAATGTGCTCAAAACCGGCGTTGATCTTGGCCGGCAGACCCTTGTGCTCGATGTCGGCGGTGAGCAACTTGGCCGACATCATCGGCGAGAGGGTTAGCGCAACCACGCCGGAGATCGTCACCGCGCCGGCTAGAGTGAAGGCGAATTCACGGAACAGCGCGCCGGTGAGACCGCCTTGCAAACCGATTGGGGCGTAAACAGCCGCCAAAGTAATGGTCATGGCGATGACCGGGCCGACCAGTTCGCGCGCACCCAAGAGGGCGGCGTCGACCGGGGTTTTACCCTCGCCGATGTGACGTTCGACGTTTTCCACCACCACGATCGCGTCGTCGACCACCAAGCCGACCGCCAGCACCACCGCCAGAAGCGTCAGCAAATTGATGGTGAAGCCGAAGGCCTGCATGAGGAAAATCGCGCCGATCAGCGACACCGGAATGGCCATCACCGGCACCAAGACAGAGCGGAACGAGCCGAGGAAAAGGAAGATGACGATGACGACAATCAAGAGGGTTTCCACGAGGGTTTTGACCACGTCATTGATGGCGTCGTTGATGTAGGCGGTGGAGTCGTAGGCGACGCGGGTTTCCAAGCCGGTAGGCAGTTCCTTGGCGATGCCGACCATCTCGGCGCGGATACGTTTGACCACGTCGATCGAGTTGGCGTTGGGCAGCACAAAAATGCCCATGAACACGGCGGTCTGGCCGGAGAAACGCACCTCGGTTTCATAGTCCTCGGCGCCGAGAACCACGTCGGCGATGTCCTGCAAGCGCACGATGGTGCCGCCCGATTCCAGCACAACGAGTTGTTTGAATTCCTCAACCGAGCGCAGGTCGGTGTTGGCCGTTAGGTTGACCTGAATGAGCGCGCCCTTGGTCTGGCCAACGGCGGCCAGGTAGTTGTTTTTTGCCAGCGCGGAACGGACTTGGGCCGGGCTGAGGTTGAGTGCGGCCATGCGCTCGGGTTTGAGCCAGATGCGCATTGCAAAGGTGCGCGCGCCGAGCACCTCGGCGCGTTGCACACCGGGGACGGCGGTTAGGCGAGGCTGCACCACGCGCACCAGATAGTCGGTGATCTCGTTTTGCTGGAGCAGGTCGGAGCGGAAGTTGAGGTAGGCGGCGGCGAATTGGCTGTCGGCCGAGATGATGTTAATGACGGGCAACTCGGCCTCGGGCGGCAGGTCGCCGCGGACCTTGTTTACCTTGGAGCTGATCTCGGAGAGCGCCTTGTTGGCGTCGTAGTTGAGCTTCAGGCGGGCGGTGATCGTGGAAACGCTCTGGGCGCTGTTGGACTGGACGTAGTCGATGCCGTCGCACTCGGCGATGGCTCGCTCAAGCGGCGTGGTGATGAACCCGCGCACCAGTTCGGCACTCGCGCCGACGTAGGCGGTGGTGACGGTGACCGAGGCGTTCTCGCTGCGCGGATACTGGCGCACGTTGAGCGAACTGTAGGCCTGCAAACCGGCGATGATGATCACCAAGTTGATCACGATCGCCAGCACGGGCTTGCGGATGAAGATGTCGGTAAAAGATTTCATGGTGGTGGCCGCTGGCGGTGGTTAAAGACCGGTCTCGCGGGACGGGGAATCAGGAGTCGGAGGGCTTGGGGGCGAGCTGGGCGTCGGGGGCGAGCTCGTTGTGAACGGAAACCGTCGAGCCGTTGCGCAACTTGAAAACCCCTGCGCTCACCACGGTGTCGCCCACTTTGAGGCCGGAGGTCACCGCCACAAAGTCGCCGCGCGCCGTGCCCAGGCGAACGAACT
>JBIIMH010000259.1:0-3963 GCA_044338095.1 Rariglobus sp.
CGGCTAATAGTTTACGGGCTTTTTTGGTTTATCCGCAGCAAGTAGCGCAGGCGTCCCGTCTGCTCCGGGCAGCAGCCCCAGAATTGAATCCAAGCAGACTGAAAGTCTGCGTTACTTGCCTGCTGCTGAAAACCGAAAGCCGGGTTCGTCACCTTTTTTCCTGTCATTCAGACTGAGTGAACTGAAGTAAGCACAGGGAATCTATTTTCGATGGAGTGGGTCACAAAAAAACCCGTTGCGCCGGGCGCAACGGGTTTTTCAAAACTGGTGCAAGCGGCGGGAATCGAACCCACATCAACGGCTTCGGAGACCGCTACACTATCCATTGTGCTACGCCTGCAAAACTGCGCCGTGAAAATCGTGCGGGCATCCTGCGCTGTCGAGTGTAAAGACGCTTCGGCGTCACCTTCTTAACCAAGAAAAAGGCTTTCGGCAGAGGAATCGAACGCCTTCACTGCACCGATATGAACCTGTTTTCCGCCGAGCCACGCCACCTCGTTATCTTCGGAGCTGGCTATGTCGGCGCCGTGGTCGCGCATCAGGCCTTGGCCCGCGGTTTGCGGGTCACCGCGCTCACGCGCAATCCGGGAAAAGCCTGCGCGTTGTCGGTGGCCGGGGCCGATGTCATTATCGCCGACCTGGCGGACACCGACTGGCATGAGCGGATTCCCGGTGGTGCGGACTTGGTGCTCAATTGCGTGAGTTCCGGCGGCGGCGGCCCCGAGGGTTACCGGCACAGTTATGTCGAGGGCATGAAATCCGTGCTCAGCTGGGCCGCGCAGGTGCCGGTCGGCTCGCTGGTCTACACCAGCAGCACCTCGGTGTATCCACAGGGTGGAGGCTCACGGGTGGACGAAAGTGCCTCAATCGAATCCACGCGGCTGGAGGGCAATCCATTGGTCGAGGCCGAGGATCGATTGCTGAATTCAGGGAGGCGCGGCTTCGTGCTGCGTTTGGCGGGCATTTACGGTCCCGACCGGCATTACCTGCTGGATCAACTCAGGTCGGGCTGTGGCGAGATCGCCGGCCTGGGCGGGCATCGCCTTAATCTTATCCACCGTGACGATATCGCGGGCGCCATCTGGTCGGCTTTTTCGGCGCCGATCGAGGTGTGTGGAGGAGTGTTCAACGTCGCTGACGATGGCGCTGCAGCAAAGGCGGAAGTGGCAGCGTTTTTAGCGGGTAAACTGGGGCTGCCGGAACCGCGTTTTACGGGAGAATCCGCCCCGGGGCGGCGGCGGGTCACGCCTGACCGGGTGATCGCCAATGATAAAATCAAACAGGTGCTCGGCTGGAAACCGCAGTACCCGACGTTTCGCGAGGGCTATGCCGCCTACTTTGCCGAGGCAAAGTGAGGGCGACGGAAAGCAACGGTCGGGCAGGGGCGTAATGCGGGAGTTGACCGGCCTGAACGCGCGCGCAGCCCCTCCTGATAGGCAATCCGGCGCGCGCCGCAGCCTCAGCTGAGGGCGATCTTTTTGACGAAGCAGGCTTTGAGGGCCAGCGCGGTGCCGTCGATTTTGCAGCCGATCTCGTGGTCGCCGTCGACCAAACGGATGTTTTTGGCCTTGCTGCCTTGTTTCAAAACTTGGGACGAGCTGCCCAGTTTTAAGTCCTTAATCAGCGCAACGGTGTCGCCATCGACGAGCACATTGCCGTGGGCGTCTTTGACGACACGGGCGACCTCGGGAGCGGCTTCCTTGGGCCATTCGTTGCCACAGGTGGCGCATTCCCAGTGGTCGGGATGGCTGAGGACGTCGTCGAGGGTGCAGGCTGGGCAGGCGGGATTGGACATGGTGGCGTTGGCGTGAAACGAAGAGCACGGGCCCAGCCGCCATTCAGTTCAACTCACAAGTAGGCCCGTGGTCTTCTCTGGTGGTCCAACTTGAGGTGTCCTTTCCAAGCCCGAGTCGCGGAGCGCCATCCTGCGTCGATACTCCTTCTGCATGAGGTCCTTCCAGCGCTTTCGTTGAGCGCCGAATTATAGGCTGGGCGCGGGCCGCTCCCCGTTGTATGCCTCTCGGCTTATCTATTTATGAACCGCACCGTCGTCATCGTCGGCCGACCCAATGTCGGCAAGAGCCGTCTGTTTAACCGGCTCGCGCGGAAGCGCATCTCCATCGTCCACGATCAGCCCGGCGTCACCCGTGACGTCATCTCGGCTGAGATCGAGGAAGGTGGTTTCACCCTGCTCGACACCGGCGGCCTTGGCTTCAAGGACGGCGACGTCGGCCTTGCCGCCCTCACCGCCGCATCCGAGCAACAGGTGGGTTTCGCCATCGATACAGCCCAGTTGATCCTCTTCGTCATCGACGGTCTTGAGGGGTTGACCGCCCTCGACGTCAATATCGCGCGCATGCTGCGCAAGTCCAAGAAGGACGTGATCCTCGTGGTCAACAAGGCTGATTTCGACGACGACAAAGTTGACCTCTCCGAGGCCTACCGACTCGGCTTGGGCGAACCGTTGCGCGTATCCGCCGAACATGGACGCAACGAGAGTTACCTGCGCGAGGAAATCCTCAAGCGCATCGGCACTCCGCCCGAGGTGGTGGCCGAGCCCGCCGACAAAACCGCGGCTGATCCGCTTTGCGTGTGCTTCATCGGGCGCCCCAACGTGGGTAAATCCTCGTTGAGCAACCGTCTCCTGCGCAGCGACCGCTTGATTGTCAGCGACGTGCCCGGCACGACCCGCGACGCCATCTCGTTGCCCTTCGATTTCAAGGGGCGCAACGGCAAGATGTATCCCTTTAAGTTAATCGACACCGCCGGCATCAAGGCCGCCACCAAGCTGGCTTCGCCCGTGGAATATTTTTCCCGTCTGCGTTCGCTCGACGCGATCAAGGAAACCGACGTGGTTTTCCTCGTTCTCGACGCCATCGACGGCGTGACCCAGCAGGACAAGGCCATCGCCGGCGAGGCGGTCAAGGAGCGCAAGCCGATCGTCATCGTGGTGAACAAGTGGGACGTGGTGCGCCGTGCCTTCCAGAAAGGCGAAGACCCGGGTTGCGCCCCCGATGCCGCCATTCACGGCTTCGACAGCGAGCGCGATTACCGCAAAAAGTACGAGCGCGCCCTCTTCGACGGTCTGTTCTTCACCCCTGGTGCGCCGGTGGTGTTCGCCTCGGCGATGAGCGGCTACGAAATCGACCGCATGCTCAACGCGGCTGTGAAGCTCAACCGCATTTTGGATATTCGCATCCCCACCGCGAAGCTCAACAAGACCATCACCTTCCTCACCGAGCGCACGCCCCCGCCGGCGATCGGCGGCAAACGCTTCCGCGCCTACTACGCGTTGCAGACGGGCAACCGTCCGTTCCGCATTAAGATTTTCTGCAACCGCGAGGAGAAACTCACCGAGCAGTACCGCCGTTATCTGGAAGCCGGCCTGGTTGACGCCTTCGAGCTCAACGGCTGCCCGATTTACTTCGAGCTGGTGGGTAAGGAAAAGCATGAGCCGGGCACCGCCTACTCCGGCAAAGCCAAACGCGCCGGTCTGATCTTCAAGGAGGAGCACCCGGAGGCGCATGTGCCCAAATGGAAAGAGGGCGAAGAAGCTGCTTTCGACGACGATGAAACCCATGAAACACTCGAAGACTGATTATCGTGGCGGCGAGGCCGTCGTTTTAACCACCAAGGTGTTTACGCTGACGGTTACCACGGCGGTTGGTCCGCGCGTGGTTTCGCTGACGTCCACCGCTGGGACCAAGGCCGGCAATCTGTTTCTGCAGATGCCCGACGACGAGAAGCGCTACCACGGCTATTACCTGCGTGGCGGCCACCGCCTCTGGCACTCGCCCGAGGATATCGTGCGCACCTACCAGCCCGATGATGACGCGCTGGCCGTCAAGCCGCTCAAAAACGGCATCGCCTTGGCGCAACCCACCGAGGACAAGACCGGCCTGCAAAAGGCGATGAAGATCGAGGTGCTGGGCGAGCGTACGGTGAAGGTCACGCACGCGCTCA
>JBIIMH010000260.1:0-3916 GCA_044338095.1 Rariglobus sp.
GCTACCACCTTCCCGATCATTGTCCGCTCCGGTTCGGTAGCCGTCCGCATCTATCGCCAAGTTCGACCGGCTGAGCGAGGCCGCGAAGCCCGGGAATTTTTCTCCGTGTCCTGGCACGTTGGCGGGGTTCGCCGCTTAAAACAGTTCTCCGACCTCGAAGCCGCCAAAGCAGAAGCCAAGTTGAAGGCGGAGGCCCTGAGCGCTGGCCGATCCGAGGCCGCCGTGGGCCTGAGCATGGACGACGTGGGCCTGATGTCGGAAATGCGCCGCGTTGCCGGTAAAACGCCACCGCTGGCCGCTTTGGAGGAATGGGCACGAGCAAAGGCGCTGTGCGGGGAAAACTTGCTGGTAGCTGCGCAGGCATGGGCGGACGGCAAGAAGGCAACCAAGGCCGTGACCGTGGGCGAGGCCGTCGAAGTATTCCTGACCGCCAAGCGCCGCGCAGGTGTGGCCATGAAGAGTTACGATTTCCACCTGCCCCACCTGGTCGAAGACATGGGCAGCGTTGGGCTCGCCATCATTACCGCCGCAACCCTCGATAATTGGATTCATGAGCGGTACGGCAACGAAGAGACCGAGGTTGCGCACCCAGGCACCCACGCGACCGCTCGCAAGCGCCTCGTGGCCCTCTGGCGTTGGGCGCGCAAACAAGGGTATTTGCCGGACGCATCAGAGACGGAGGCTGAGAAGATCGACCCCATGCCGACCAACGCCCAGCCCATCGGTATTTTGAGCGTGGAGGCATTCGCCCAAGTGCTGGCCACCGTGCGAGAAAAACGCCCCGATCTACTCGCCGTCACCGTGCTGGCAGGGTTCGCCGGATTGCGGCGCACCGAGCTTCACGCCCAATCATGGGACGACGTTCAACTTGACCGCGGACTGCTCCGCGTCACCGCCGCCAAGCGGAACACAGTCTCTTACCGCCTCGTTCACCTGGCGCCCGCCGCCGTGGCTTGGTTGCGTCTCTGCCCTCACTTTGAAGCAGACGACGGCAAGCTGGTTTCTCCATCGTGGGGAATTGACCGCGTGCGCACCCTCGCCCGGGAGGCCCACATACCGACGCCGGATAACGCCTTTCGGCACTCGTTCATCTCCTACCGCTGCGCATCATCGGGTAACGTGGCGGAAACCTCTCAGGAAGCAGGGAACAGCCCCGGCGTGGTGCATAAGCATTACCGCGAGCTGGTCGCCAAGGCGGACGGCGAGGCGTGGTTTAAGATTTTGCCGCCTGCTTTGCAGAAGAAGGAGGACCGCAAGTGAAACTCGACCGCGAAACCATCGAGGCCATCGCTCAGGCGGTGCGCAATGTTGGGCCCCAGCCCACCGGCCTGATCCTGACCACCGCCGAGGCGATCGCCTACGTGAAGAAGGAATCTAAGAGCGGTTTCTACGCATGGGCGAAAGCCTACGGCGTCGAGCGTAGCGGCTCCGACCGCTACCCGATTCACCGACTTGACGCCGGACTCCAGAAAGAGGCTCGGGTTAAATGGAACCCACGGCACGTTTGAGGATTACTGCAAAGACAAGTGGAGCATCAGCTCCAGCCGTGCACGTCGCCTAATCGACGGGGCCGAGGTCGCGCAGACCGTGCCAATTGGCACACTTTCAACCGAGTCCCAAGCCCGCGAGCTGTCCCGAGTAGAACCGTCCCGCCGCGAAGAAGTGGTACAGCGCCGACCGTTTACCTTGTCGGCTTTTTTGCGCGGCGTGCAGCAATTTCCGCCCTTACGACCTCGATACGCCGCAATGCATTTGCGGCAGTGTCCCCATGTACTTTGTCCGGCATAGACGCAATTTCCGCATATATGGCCGCCGCCGCCACTAAATTAAAATAGCCGTCAGGGAGAGAGTCGTCGTCCTCAAATAAGTTCATGCCCTCAATCGAGTTGCATATGCGCGCCCAAGCCGATTCCTCTCCTTTTGTCCTGACATGAATTGGTAACTCAATTTTTCCGTCGTTCGCTTCTGCTGCTTTGAGAATTGCCTTCACCGCCGCGCGAACGAGATCAATCGGCATCAGATTGGCGTTATCAGCTAATGACTTAAGCTGTTTCATGTCCTCCTCGGGGAGGCGCAGTGACATTTGTGGGCTTACGCTCATGGTATTTTTGGTATAGATTGGTATTACCACGCTTGACGTAGGTTTATCAATAAATAATCCAGTGTTCTTGTGATACCATTGGTATTACAAGAACACAAACCAAATGAAAACCGCGATCAAAAAACCGCAGCTCGCCCTTTCCGGCGTGCGCATGCTCACCACCCGCGAAGCCATGAGCTTCTTCCGCGCTACTGACGTAGCCTCGTTCCTACAACTCGCCCGCCGCAGCGGCATCCCGTTTATCCGCATTGGTGCGAGGAAACTGCTCTGGCGTGAGTCCGACCTAATCGCGTTCACCGAGTCCCGCACCGTTGGCGCTCCGCTCCGCACGACCGCAGGAAGTGAGGTGCGGGGATGAAAACTCACTCCTTCACCGTCAACTTGACCGGCCCGCAGGCCAAGTTTCTTAAAACGCTCGCTGCCGAGTTTCGCGCCGATCCCGGCGATATGCTCGCCGCGTTGGCCTTGGGTTCGGTAGCGGGGAATGACACCGAGGTGGCCGTTCAAATGATCCACTCCGCACTTTTCGAAGTGCTGACCTTAAAGCGCGTGCCGCAAGTCTCCCTGCCGTTAAACTTAGTCCCTTGCATGGGGTACGACGAACAGGAAGGAGCAGCAGCATGAACGCCGCCACTTCGCTTCCCCCGTTCCTTCCCGGCGACCGCGTCAAACGTGGCGGAGTCTACATGTACCGGCAACTAGGCCAGCGCCTGCACTGCGTCCGCGACTGCGTGCTTATGGTCTTCAATGAAAACGGCGTAACCCGTGCTCAGTGGTTTGTTAGCTTAGTCGGCATAACCGCGAAGGGCGACGGCACCGAGGACGGCCGCTTTTACGCCCACGATATGCGCCTGATTATCAGGAAAGGGGCGCCCTCGCATGCTTAAACAGTTCAAGAACGAGGCCCACCGTCGCGCCGTCACTCGTGCCGCAACCGCCGCCAGCATAAGGGCAAGAATGCTTCACACCGTGCAACTGCACGCCCGCGCCTCCGATCCATCCGACGCCGAGGTTATGCGCCTGCGCGCTCTAGCCCTCTGCCGCCAACTGCTCACCGCTGAGCGCATCCGCTACAACGTAGAAACACCCAAACCCGCAAAGACCAAAACACCATGACCCACGACCTAGAAACACGAAAAAACCCTGAGTGGCTAAACTCAGGGCTGAAGAAAAACGAAGACCTGAAACTTGAGCCAACCGACGCCGAAAATCAAGACGCAAAAACCCTCCGTGAGCGCCTCGACGATCTTTGCCATCAGTTTAATCACGACGATTTAGACCCCGTCGCCCGCGTCATAAAGCTGGCCGAGATCAAGCGCGTCCGCGAGGCAATCAAAACCGTCGAAAGACTAACCAAGGAAGCCCATGCCAAATGAGGCCCGAACGAACGACCAAAGACGGCCCGTGGTATTGGGTGAACTTCGATTCAAACGCCTACGCACTGACCGTTGGGGGCAGCAACGCGCTTTTAGTTTATCAGGCACTTTGCGCCAGGCAATCTAAGGCAGGAGGGAAAGAGTTTTTTTTCGCCAGTGCCTCTAACCTTGCCGCCACATGTGGCCTTGGCACCCGCACCGTTGAACGCTATCTTCCACTACTTGTTAAGTCAGGGCTTATCGAGTTTACATCAGGTAGGCGCGCCGGAAAAGACGGAGCGCACCAATCGAACCTCTATCGATTACCAGCCCCCCCCATCCGCTACACGGACGGAAGCCCCTTCCGTCATGATGACGGATGCTTCCGCCACCGATTCCGGATTCAAAGGCGGACAGATAGAAGGTTCTTCTCGGAGAGAAGAAGAACATTCAGCCGCTA
>JBIIMH010000261.1:0-3914 GCA_044338095.1 Rariglobus sp.
CGCATAACCGTTTTTTGTGGTTAAAAATGCTGAATCCGGAGATCCCGATCCCAACCTCCTTAGGTCGACACAAAACCGTGACCCCTCGAGAAGAGAACGAGGCACACCCTTAAAATCCACGCAACTAATTCTTTGTTAATGCTTTTTAAGTAAGCCTTACAGGCATTGGGGTTAACTCGTGTGGAATACCCACTACGGCCCACATCGCTGCGGACGGGGTAACGCGAAGAGAACCCTGCGGTCGAAACTCGGCTTGCATCGGCGCGGGTCGGTCGCCATCCCCTTGCGCTCTATGGCAAATCTTCCCGCCCAATTCGCCGGCGTCACGGTCGTGACCAAGGCCAACGTTTATTTCGACGGCAAAGTCGTCAGCCACACCGTGCTTTTCGCCGATGGCTCCAAGAAAACCCTCGGCCTGATCTACGCCGGGTCCTACCACTTCGGCACCGATGCGGCCGAACGCATGGAAATCGTCGCCGGTGAGTGCAAAGTCACCCTCGATGGCCAATCCGAGGTCAAAACCTATGCTGCCGGCACCTATTTCGACGTCGCCGCCAAGTCCGGCTTCACCATTGAGGTTTCCGCAGGCATCGCCGAATACATCTGCTCGTTCATCACGGCTTGAGTGAGCGTGGAGCTTTTAGCTATGAGCTACAGGCTCTCAGTTTCTAGTAGGCTGCAACATTTAAAGTGTTGCATAAAAACCAAGGCAGTTTGGCCGCGAAAGAACGCAAGGAGCGCAAAGAACAAACCCTGTATTTATATGCGTTCTCTGCCATCTTTCGCGGCTAAAAGGCTCGAATTATGGCCTTGATTTTAATGAGGCTCAGTATCCGTACTTTTAAAATTACTACATACTAGCTCTAAGCTCCTAGCTCCCAACTTTCATATCTCCCCCCATGCGCTCATTTTTCATTCTGCTATTTTTAGGCGTCGTGCTCGTCTGCATCGCCTTGGTGGTGCGTTCGGGGATTTTGGCCCGTCATAATCCCGGCCAGCCGATCAATGGGGCCATGCGCACTGCCCTAGCCGGTAAAATCCAGCCTTGGTCGGACCGCGACATGCACCTTATCTCGTTGCGCTATAATGGTGCCCTCGACACGCCCTCCGGCGTGCGTTATCTCGTCCGCACCCCAGGGACCGGCGAAGCCTCTCCGCAAAAGGGGCAGGTCGTCACGGTTAACTACGAGGGTCGTTTCCTCGAAACCGAAAAGGTCTTCGACACCTCGGCCAACCACGACGGACCGTTTAACTTCCGCATCGGCGAGGGCGCGGTGATCTCCGGCTGGGACGCCGGAATCATTTCCATGAAAAAGGGCGAAAAGCGCACCTTGCTTGTTCCCTACGGGTTGGCCTACGGGGACAAGGGGGTTTTGGGCCGTATCCCCGTTCGCGCGGCGCTGGTTTTTGAAATCGAGCTGCTCGATTTCAAGTGAGGGGGCGGTTCGCGGCGTTCGGTGCGGCGTGGTGGGCGGGTGAAGCACGCCCCGGACAAACGTGGCCTTGAGCGTGAGCTCAAGGTTTCGGGTACGCATCCGCCGCAAAAAAACAATTCACCCCTTGCTCACGCACGAGGCCACGCAGAGTGCTCAGGCACGCGCACTTGCCCCCACCCACCCCGTGCTCACGCACGAGGCCACGCAGAGTGCTCGCACATGCGCACTTGCCCCCACACACCCCGTGCTCACGCACGAGGCCACACGGAATGCTCGGGCACGCACGTGAGCTCCATTCCCGTTACCTCACCTACGAGCGGAACAGGACACTTTCGCGGCGGAACATCGCCACACACGCCGCCAGTGCCACGCCCGCATACACGCAGGTTGACCCAAAAATCAGCGCCAGTTGTCCCCAGGGCCAGACCCCAGATACGAGCGCCTTGCACGCCAGCGCCACGTTGAGCACCGGCACCAGCGCCAGCAGGCCGTCCAGCTCCACCCCGGGCAGCAATCCCGCCACCGCCGGAAACAGCACCACCATGCTGAGCGGCGCCAGGTAGGTTTGGGCCTCTTTTTGCGAGCGGGCGAACACCGAGATCGCCAGCGCCGCCGCCGCAAAAAACACCGCCAGCGGCACCACCAGCGCCACCACCCCGAGCAGCCCCAGCGGATCGAGCGTCGGCAGCGTCGCGGCGCTTGTCCCCCCTGCCCCACTGAGCCCACCACCGCTCGCCAGCCCCGCCGCGAGCCGCCCTGAGCCCACCAACGCCAGACCGCCCACAAACAGCGTCCCCGCCATCGACGCCAACGAACACGCCACCGTCGTCAGCGATACCGTCAGCACGAGGAAAAATTTACCCAAAACCAGGTCGGCGCGCGCCGCCGGACTGCTCAGGAGCGTTTCCAGGGTGCCGCGCTCCTTCTCGCCCGCCATCAGGTCGATCGCCGGATAAATCACGCCGGCAAAACTGAGCAGGATGAGCACGTAGGGAATAAACCCGCCAAAGGTGTTGCCGCCGACCTTTTCGGGCGGGGCGACGTTTTCGCTGCGGATTTCAAAGGGGCGCGCAAAACCCGCCGGCAAGTCGTGCGCCACCAGTCGCGCCGCCAGCGCCTGCTCGCGCTGCTCGACGAAAAACCGCCGTAACTCGGCCACCGCGAAACCCGACTTAAACTCGCCCTCGTAATAAAACAAATTCACCTGCGCGGGCCGCTGGTCGGCCAGCGCCGCCTCGAAGCCCGCCGGAATCTCCACCACCGCCCGCAGGCGTTTTTGCGCGATCGCATCACGCCAGTCCGCCGGCGCGGGCTGCACGGCGAGCCCGGGATGGGCTTGCAAGGCGGCGCGCACCAGAGGCGAATCCTCGCCACCGAGCACCGCCACCACGGGGGTTTCCGCGCGGGCCTTTTGGGCGAGTTTGTGGGTCGCCGCGCCGAACAAAAACACGATCGCCGGCATGATCACCGCCGGCACCAAAAACATGGAAATCAAGGTGCGCCGGTCGCGCAGGGCTTCGCAAAGCTCCTTGCAGTAAACCACCCAAATGGTGCGGGCCTTCATCGCGGTTCGCCTCCGCCGTTATCCGCGCCGGCCCCGTTATCCGCGCCTGCAACTTTGACAAAAATTTCCTCCAGATCGTCTTCACGGTGACGCTCGCGCAACTCGCCCAGCGTGCCCTCGGCGAGCAGGCACCCGCCATGGATAATGCCCACGCGGTCGCAGAGTTTTTCCACTTCGCTCATGATGTGCGTGGAATAAATCACCGTTTTCCCCCGGTCACGGCACTCGCGCACAAAACGCACGATACCGCGCGCGGCCATCACATCGAGACCGAGCGTGGGCTCGTCCAAAATGAGCACGTCGGGATCGTGCACGAGGGTGCGCGCGATGGAGGTTTTCTGCTTCATACCGGTGGAAAAAGTCCCCACGCGCCGGTCGAGAAAATCGTCCATGCCGAGTTCGGCGGACAATTGCGCGGTGCGCTCGGCGATGCCTGCGTCGTCGAGCCCGTGGAGGCGGCCGAAGTAGGCGATGGTTTCGCGCGCGGTGAGGCGTGCATACAGGGCTGTGCTGGCGGCGAGGAAGCCGACGCGTGCGCGCACCCGCTGGGGGTCGGCAACGACGTCACAACCGGCGATCGTCGCGGTGCCGCTGGAGGGCGAAAGCAAGGTGGCGAGCAGGCGCAAGGTGGTGGTTTTGCCCGCGCCGTTGGCACCGAGCAGGCCGTAAATGCGCCCCGGTTCGCAGGTAAAGGAAACGTCATCGACGGCCCGCACCGCGCCGCGTTTGCGGTCGCGAAAGATTTTGGACAGGTGGCGCGCTTCGATCATGACGAGGTGGAGAACAACTTGGGCAGGGTTTCAAGTTATCCGAAGCGCATCAAGGGTGCAGAGCGGTTTCTAAACAACCCTGGCAGGGCGTGGCACCGGCGGGGGCGAGTAGCGCAGACTTCCAGTCTGCTCAGGGGCGAGTAG
>JBIIMH010000008.1:0-13777 GCA_044338095.1 Rariglobus sp.
CCGGTGGCGGGAAAAGCTCGGCTCAGGGGAACAGGCCGCGGCTTTGTTTGGCATCCGCGACGCGTTGGATGCCGAGGGTAAGCGCGGCTAGGCGGCGGCTGAATTTGAATTTGCGCTTTTGGTAGTCCACCGAGCTTTTGGCCCGGTCGAGGATGACGAAGAGTTTTTGGAAAACTTCGTCACGGTCCCAATAAAAGTTTTGGAGGTTTTGCAGCCATTCGAAATAGGAGACGATCACCCCGCCCGAGTTGCACAACACGTCGGGAATCACCTCGATGTCGGCGCGTTGCTCTAAAATTTTGTCGGCGCCAAAGGTGGTCGGCCCGTTGGCCGCCTCGGCAAGCACGCGGCAGCGTAGTTTTTGCGCGATCTCAGGGGTGATGACACGTTCGAGAGCAGCCGGCACCAGGACCGTGCAGTCCAGGGTGAGTAACTGCTCGTTGGTGATGGGTTCTCCGCCATCGAAGTCGCGCAGGACTTTCTGGCATTGGAGGAAGCTGAGCGCCTTTTTGACGTCGATGCCGGCGGCGTTGTGGATGCCGGTGGTGTAGTCCGAGATGGCGATGATTTTGGCCCCGTAGTTGGCCAGTGCCAGAGCGGTTTCGCCGCCGACGTTGCCAAAACCCTGGATGGCGACGGTGGCACCGACGATGGGGATTTGCAGGTCCTCAAGGTAACGTTTGATCAGGTAAGCGGCACCTACGCCGGTGGCTTCGCGGCGACCTTGCGAGCCACCGAGGGCGATCGGTTTACCGGTGACGACGGCGGGCTCGTTGCGGCCCACGTGGCTGGAGTAGGTGTCCATCATCCAGCCCATGATTTTTTCGTTGGTGCCGACATCGGGAGCAGGAACGTCGACATGCGGGCCGATGAACGGGGCGATCTCCTGCATGTAGCGGCGGGAAAGCCGCTCCAGTTCGAGTTCGGATAACTGCGAGGGATCGACGATGACGCCGCCCTTGGCGCCGCCGTAGGGCAGGCCCACCAGCGAACATTTCCAGCTCATCCACATGGAAAGCGCGGCGACCTCGCCGAGGGTGACGTCGGGGTGAAAGCGGATGCCGCCTTTGGCCGGCCCGGTCGTGAGGTTGTGTTGCACGCGGTAGCCCTCGAAGACGGTGACGCTGCCGTTGTCGCGTTTGATCGGCAGGGCTACGGCGAGGCAGCGCCTCGGGTACTTGGTGCGATCGCGGATGAGTTCGGGGAGATTGATGGCGTCGGCGGCGAGGTCGAACTGACGGCAGGCCATCTTAAATACGGCGGAGTCGTAGAGAGAGGAAACGATGGCTTTGGACATGGCGGGGAAGGGGGGCTGGCGAGCAGTGCGGAGGTTCCAGGGCTAATCGGCACAAAGCTACGTAGCTAAAGCGGGCGGGCGAATTTGAGTGAGCCCGCGCATGGGCGTTGAAATCCGCTGCAATACCCGCTTGAACGACTCATCGTCATGGCAAATCCGGTTAAAAAAATTTTCGTTAAACTGCTACGCAAGTCGGTTATGGCCTTGGTGGTCGGTTTTTTAACGCTGACCGTCTACAGCCTGTGGTTGTACGTGCGGGAGCCTTCCAGCTTTACGGGAAGACGCGAAGCGCTCGTCGCCGCCAATGAAGAGGAATTAACCGGTTTGCGCGGTGAATTGGCCGAGCTGACCAACACCAAAACCGAAACCAGCGCCGCGCTCACCGCGCAACAAGCGCGCCTAGAGCAGGCCGAAAAGACGCTTAAAACCCTGCATCTGCTCGACCCCGGCCTGCTCGATCGGCTCTTCGGTGATGCGCAAGAGCAGAACGCGCACGCGGGGAGAATCGACCGAATGGATACCATCAGGGGCGAAGCCGCCAAGCGCGTCGTGGAGCTGCAAAAGCAGTTGGTGTTAACCGAGGCGAGGCTGGCTGAGGTTGGTGATCGGCTTCCGGTTTTGGAACAAAATCAGCTCACGCTGGCGGCCGAACAGCAGGCGGTTTTTCATTACCTGCGTATGGCTTGGGCCGAGTCCCGCTGGCTGGTTGCAGCGGTGGTTTTCGCCTATTTATTAGGGCGATTCATCGTGGATTTGGCGCTCTTCTACGGGGTGGCCCCAGGCATTGTGCGCGGCAAGGCCGTTCAATTGGTGCAAGGCGACGTGGTGCTACCGACAGTGCAGGAGAGCTCATTGTCGGTCGCCGATGAGCTTTGGCCTGGCGAGGTGCTGCGCGTGCGTCGGAACTTCCTGCAGTTCAGCGAAGAGGGGTTAAAACGCCGGCTGTGTCTGGTGTTAAACTGGCGCCGCGCGTTCTCGTGCCTGGCATCCGGATTGACCGGCTTGATTGAGCTGCGCAATGAACGAAACGCGGGCGGGCGGCGGGTGACCTTTGCCAGCAGCGTGGATCCCTTTGCCGAGCTCTCGATCGTCTCGGTGCCGGAGGGCGGCTCGTTTATTTTGCGCGCGGGTTTCCTTGTGGGTGTGATCACCTCGGGCGGTAAAGCGGTGGCGATTCGCCGCCACTTGCGCCTGTTTCACTGGCAGTCGTGGGTGTCGGGCCGCTTTGGCTATTGGGAGTTCTTCGGCCCGTGCCGCTTGATTGTTTCGTGCGTTAGCGCAGTGAGCGTCGAAGTGATGCGGGCGGCTGACGAGTCCGGTGAGCAACCCTCGCGCTGGGTTGCCCAAACGGGTGTGGTGGGCTTCAGCCCGCAGCTTGCGCTCAAGCCGGTGCGCTGCCTGAGCTTTTGGCGGTATTACACCGAGCGCCGTCCGCTGTATGAAGTAGAAATCAGTGGCACAGGCGTGTTTTTGGCCAGCGAGTCCGGCGGACAGGCACGCCAGCGCATGCGCGGAAATGAGGGGCCAGCGGTGAAGCTGCTCAAACTCTTTGGGTTGTAGGCGGGGTTGCGATTGCATCGCGGGCCCGACTCGGGCCATGGTGGTTTTTTGCCGGATCGAGACATGTCTTCGCTGTTTAAACTTCACGCCGACTATAAGCCCATGGGGGATCAACCGCAGGCGATCGCGCAGCTCATGGCGTCGATCCAGGCGGGTAACCGTTACCAGACACTGCTCGGGGTCACCGGCTCGGGGAAAACCTTCACCATGGCCAACGTCATCGCCCAGTGCGACCGGCCGGTGTTGATCATCTCTCACAACAAGACCCTCGCCGCCCAGCTCTACTCGGAGTTCAAAAACTTTTTCCCCGAGAACGCGGTCGAATACTTCGTCAGCTACTACGATTACTACCAGCCCGAGGCCTATGTCGCCTCCAGCGACACCTACATCGAAAAGGACTCGTCGATCAACGAGGAGATCGAGCGCATGCGCATCGCCACGGCGAGTTCGCTTGTCTCGCGCCGCGACGTGATCGTGGTCGCCTCGGTGTCGTGTATCTACGGCTTGGGTTCGCCCGAGGATTTTCAGTCGATGCGCATCGCGCTGCGCAAGGGCGAGGCGCTTGGCCGCAACGTGCTGCTGCAAAAGCTCGTGGACGTGCTCTACGAGCGCAACGACTACGAGCTCAAACGCGGCTCGTTCCGGGTGCGCGGTGACGTCGTCGACATCATGCCGGCCTACCTCGAACTCGGCTTGCGCGTCGAGTTTTGGGGCGAGGAGATCGAAGCGCTAAGCGAGTTCGATCCGACCACCGGCACGGTGACGCGCGTCCTCGACCAGTTCGATCTGTACCCGGCCACCCAGTACGTCGCCGGCAAGGACAAGCTCGCCGGTGCCATTCAGGCTATAAAAACGGAGCTGGATGAGCGCGTGGCGGTGTTTGAAAAAAACGGCCAGTTGCTCGAAGCCCAGCGCATCCGCATGCGCACGAACTACGATCTGGAGATGCTGCAGGAAATGGGCTTCTGCAACGGCATCGAGAACTACTCCAGCGTCATCGCCGGCCGCAAACCCGGCGAGCGCCCGGTGTGCCTGGTGGACTTTTTTCCGAAGGACGCGTTGCTGATGATCGACGAGAGCCATGTTTCCATCCCGCAGATCGGCGGCATGTCCAATGGCGACAAGGCGCGGAAAATGAATCTGGTTAACTTTGGTTTCCGGCTGCCCTCGGCGTTGGACAACCGCCCGCAGACCTTCGCGGAGTTTCTGTCGATCACCGGCCAGACGCTGTTCGTTTCGGCCACGCCTGCGCCCTACGAGTTGGAGAAATCCGCCGTGATCGTCGAGCAAGTGATCCGTCCGACCGGTCTGCTCGATCCGGAGATCGTGATTCATTCGACCAAGGGGCAAGTCGAGCACCTGATCGGCGAGATCAACCGCGCGGTGGAAAAGGGCGAGCGCGTGCTGGTGACCACGCTGACCAAACGGTTGTCGGAGGACATCACCAGTTTCATGCGCGAGGCGAAGATCCGCGTGGAATACCTGCACAGCGACATCGACGCGATCGAGCGGGTGGAGATTTTGCGCAACCTGCGGCTGGGCAACTTCGACGTTTTGGTGGGCATCAATTTATTGCGCGAAGGGCTCGACCTTCCCGAAGTGGCGCTGGTGGCGATTCTCGACGCGGATAAAGAGGGGTTTTTGCGCAGTGAAACCTCGCTCATTCAGACCGCCGGCCGCGCGGCCCGACATGAAAACGGCCGGGTGATTTTTTACGCGGACAAGATCACCGAATCGATTCGCCGCACGCAGGAAATCACCTCGGCACGCCGCGCCAAACAGATTGCCTACAATCTGGAGCACGGGATCACCCCGCGCAGCACCAAGCGCACCGCGCAGTCGAGTTTGCACGTCTACGACGGCAGCGGGAAGACCGAGGATGCGGCGCTCGCAGCTGAGGGCGGCGAGGAGGACGTGAAGGCGGTCATCGCCGAGTTGGAGGAAGACATGACGGCGGCGGCGGGGCGCTTGGAATTTGAGCGGGCGGCATTGTTGCGCGACCAGATTGAGGCGTTGAAGTCGGGCGATTATCGCAAGGCGGCGCAGACGGCGAGCAAGGGCCGGGTTTACCCGAAGGCGAAGCGGCGGCGGTGAGGTTGGGGCCTATATAACCACAGAGACACGGTAAAAAGCAGCGGCCTACTTGAGCGTTTTATACATTTTAAAGCGAAGTGATATCACACAATCCCTTCGCGCAACTGGGTGTGGTGGGCCGGGTCGAGGATCTTTTGCGCCAAGGCGTAGTCGCCGTGGTCGTGGTTTTTGCCGATACCGGCAAACGCCAGACCGATCCGCCGCTGCGATTGTGCCGTGAACGTCTTCATCAGGTTTTCCACGTCCTCGCGGCTGTGGTCGGGGGACGCTTGTTTGATCAACGCATCCGCATACAGCGCGGTCGCCGAAATCGCAAAGAGCTCCGTGCCGATGTCCACGATGCGCGCCAGCAACACTTGGCGTTTTTCCAGTTTCGGGCCGTTGAGCGCCATCGCGTGGAAAAGCGTCCGCGCTAATCGGCGACACACACGCGCCACGTAGGCCAGCGCCGGTTTGCAGGCGGGCGTCAGGTCGGAGGGAATGCCGCCGCCGGGGAGGAATAGCTTCGGGTACCAGAGCGCGTAAAACGCACCGGCTTTGACCGCCGCCGCCGCACGCGTGCCCAGCGGCTGGCGCGAATCGAGCACCGTTCCCGCCACCTTGAGGTGCGGGTCGAGCGCCTCGCGGGCGAGGAATAGGTGCATGATTTCCGTGGAGCCTTCGAAAATCAGGTTGATGCGGCTGTCGCGCATCATGCGCTCCACGGGCACGGGTTCTTCGCCGCGGTTTTTGAGCGAGGAGGCGGTTTCGTAGCCGCGTCCGCCGCGGATTTGCATGGTGTCGTCGACCGCCTGCCAGGCCGCTTCCGAACCCCAGAGTTTGCACATGGCGGCTTCCAGGCGGATGTCGGCCTTGTCGCGGTCGACCAGCGCCGAGGTGAGCATGACCATGGCCTCGTTGGCGAAGGTGTTGGCGGCCATGCGGGCGAGTTTGCTGGCGATCGCCTCGTGTTGGCCCACCGCCGCGCCCCACTGGATGCGGCTGGCGGCCCATTCGCGCGAATAACCGAGGCAGCGTTTCATAAAACCCACGCAACCGGCCGGAATCGTGAGGCGGCCGGTGTTGAGCGTGGTGAGGGCGACCTTGAGGCCGCGACCTTCGCCGCCGACGATGGCGTCGCGCGAGATGCGCACGTTGGTGAAGCGGACCACGCCGTTGTAAAGGGCGCGCAGGCCCATGAACCGGCAGCGCGTCACCACCTCAACGCCCGGCGTGTTCATCTCGACCAAGAACGCGGTGATCTGGGTGCGCGGCTTGCCGTTAACCACCTTGTCGGGTGTGCGCGCCATGACGATGATCACGCCGGCTTTGACGCCGTTGGTGCACCAGAGCTTTTCGCCGTTAATAATGAAGTCTTTGCCGTCGGGGCTGGGTTCTGCGCGGGTTTCCATGCGCGCAGGGTCGGAGCCGACGCCGTTTTCGGTCAGCGCAAAGGCGGAGATTTCGCCCCGGGCCACGCGCGGCAGGTACTTTTTTTTCTGCTCGGGGGTGCCGAACATTTTGAGCGGCTGAGGCACGCCGATGGATTGGTGGGCGGAGAGCAGCGCGGTTAGGTTACCATCGACGCTGCCCAGCAGCACGGCCGCCTTGGAGTAGTTGAGTTGGGACAGGCCGAGGCCACCGTATTCCTTGGGGATTTTGATGCCAAAAGCGCCGAGACTGCCGAGGCGCTGGATCAAGGCGTCGGGGATTTCGCCCTCGGTGTCGATGCGATCGGGGTCGACCTCGTTTTTCAGAATGTGGGATAATTCTTCGAGGAACGGCCGGCCGGCGGTGGCATCGGCGGCGGATTGGAGCGGGAAGGGGTAAATATGTTCGAGGGAAAAGCGGCCCATGAACAAGTCGCCGACGTAACTGCGGTAGGTGGATTCGCTACGGGCGGACTCGGTCATTTCGAGGGCCTCGCGTTGGCCCTGTGTCATCTTTGAAGTGTCGATGTTACTGGGGGTGTCGTCGGTGGGGTTCATAGGGGAAGTAGTGAGTAGCGAGTAGCGGGTAGTGAGTAGGGCGGAGTTTCGGAGGGGCGTAGAACGTTCAACATCCAACATTCAACATTGAACGTTCAAAGGGCGCTGGGGTTGGGCCCCGGTTGGACATTGCTCATTGGACATTGCTCATTGGACATTGGTCATTGGACATTGGTCATTGGCCCCGGTCCTCAGCTCTTTGGGTAAAACCCACTACCGGCCTTCACCAGCGCTCGCAGGTGGTCGCAGGGGGCGAAATGCGGCGCGACGTCCTTGGCCAAGCTGTCCAGCCGCGCCACCACTTCGGTGGTGCCAACGGTGTCGGCGTGACGCAGCGGGCCACCGCGGAATGGCGCCCAGCCGGTGCCCAATATCATGCCGAAATCGACGTCCTCCGGGGCCGCCACCACGCCTTCAGCCAAACAACGCGCGGCTTCGTTGATCATGATCAACACTAGGCGGTCGACGATTTCCTCGTCGGTCGAGTGGCGGCAGTCGGCGGCAGGGATAAACAAGGTGCTCAGGCCGGGGTTTGCGGACGACTTGGCGCCCTTGGTTTTGGGGTGCGTATAAAACCCGCAGCCGGATTTTTTACCGAGCCAGCCTTTGCCAATCATCTGAGGCAGCGTGTCGTCGTCCGGCATCGGGTTTTTAAGGCGTTTGGCGAGGTCCTGTGCCACGTGCTGGGCCACGTCCAAGCCGACCTCATCGGCTAAACGCAGCGGGCCCATCGGCATGCCGAAGGCGAGCATCAGCCGGTCGATTTTTGCGGGGGCATGGCCTTCGCGGAACAGCCGTACTGACTCGACTAAGTAGGGCATCAGAATGCGGTTAACCAAAAAGCCGGGCGAGTCGTTGACGATCACCGGCAGCTTGCCGATTGCTTTGGTGAATTGCAGCGCGGTGGCGAGTGTCGCCGCCGAGGTGCGCGGGCCGCGGACCAACTCGACGAGTTGCATGCGGTTAACCGGGTTAAAAAAGTGGATTCCCACCACGCGCTCGGGGTGTTCCAGCGGAGCGGCAATCGCGTCGATGGACAGCGCCGAGGTGTTGGTGGCGAGCACGGTGTCGGGGCGGGAGTGCTGTTCCAGATCGCGGAAAATCGCCTGTTTGGCTTCGAGTTTTTCCAGCGCCGCCTCCACCACCAGATCGACGCCGGTCAGCGGCACGCTGGTGCAAACTGGGGTGACGCGGTTCATGCCGGCTGCGGCTTCGGCCGGGGTGAAGACGCGTTTTTTGGCGGCTTCGGTGAACAGCGTTTCGATCGTGCGCAGGCCTCGGGCGAGGGCGTCGGGGGCGACATCTTTGAGGATAACGGGCAGGCCGCGCGCACTGGCCCATTGCGCGATGCCTGCGCCCATGACGCCGGCGCCCACCACCGCGACGCGGCGCACCGGCAGGGGTTCGGCGGCGAGCGGGCAGGGCAGTTTTTTGGCGCGTTCTTGCAGGAAGAAAATGCTCAGCAGGCTGCGGCACGCCGCTGTTTTGATGAGGGCGAGGAACGCCTCTTTCTCCAGATCAAAACCGGCGTCGGCGGCGAGTCCGATGGCGGCGGTACAAACCTCGATCGCTTTGAGCGGGGCGGGGTAGTGGCCGTGGGTTTTGGCCAACACGTCGCGGCGCGCTTTGGACGCGATGAGGTGCCGGGCTATCGGCAAGTGGGCAGCGCGGAAGGCGGGCGCGGGGCGTTTGCCCTGGGCGAGCAGCTTGCGGGCGGCTTCACGCAGGTATTCGGGGTGGGTGATTTCGTCGATCACTCCGAGTTTTTTGGCGGGTACGCCGGCGAGTTGGCGGCCGGTGAGAATCAGGCCCAAAGCGGCGGGTAAGCCGATGAGCGCGGGCAGGCGTACCGAGCCGCCCCATGCCGGAAGGATGCCGAGCTGCGTTTCGGGCAGGCCAATTTTGGTTTCTTTGCCGTCGGAGCCGACGCGCCAGTCGCAGGCCAGCGCGAGTTCGCAACCGCCTCCCAGGCAGATGCCGTGGATGGCCGCGACCGAGGGCACGGTGAGGTGGTTGAGGCGGTTAAAGACACGGTGGCCGAGATCGACGATGTCGCCCAGAATTTTGGGGTCGGGGTTGGTGACGAACTCATGGAGGTCGGCGCCGGCGATGAAGATTTTGTCCTTGGCGCTGGCGAGGATGACCCCGCGCAGGCCCGCGTGTTTTTCCAAGGCGGCGAGGTGGCCGTCGAGTTCTTCGAGCGTGGCGCGGTCAAAGACGTTGGCCGACGAACCAGCGCGGTCGAACAGCAGGGTGCAAACGCCGTCGGCATCGATTTGGCGGGTAATATTCATGGCGGGGTATGGGGGCGGGCGGTGGGTTAACCACTAATGAGTAGCGCAGACTTCCAGTCTGCTCGGATGCAGGCTGGAAGCCTGCGCTACGTCGGATTTAACGCGTCGTTCGGTTTCTGATTAGAGAAAATGAGTGGTCATTAGTGGTTGGAATTCCGTTCGGGGATGCAGGCTGGAAGCCTGCGCTACTTCAGTATTTAGGCGGCTTCGAGCCAGAGCGCGCCGCCTTGGCCGCCGCCGATGCACAACGAAACCAGCGCACGGCGGGCCTTGCGGCGTTGCAGTTCCAGGAGCGACGTCAGCACCAGGCGTGCTCCGGTTGATCCCACCGGATGGCCCAGCGCGATGCCGCCGCCGTTGACGTTGAGTTTGGCGTCGGGGATCTCGCCCAGCGCGGTTTGGCGTCCGAGGTGAGCGCGGGCATAGTCGGCGGATTTGGCACCGGCTTGGCAGGCGAGAACCTGCGCGGCGAAGGCCTCGTTGATTTCGATCAGGTCGGCGTCGGCCAAGGACAAACCGCTGCGTTCTTCGGCTTGGGCGATGGCGTACAACGGTCCCAAGCCCATGCGCGCGGGTTCGCAGCCGGCGTAGGCGTAGTCGATTAACCGGCCGATTGGTTTTAAGCCGGTGCGTTTGAGGCCCGCCTCGCTCATCACCAGCAGCGCGCAGGCGCCGTCGGTGACTTGCGAGGCGTTGCCGGCCGTGACGGTACCGCCGAGGCGGTCAAAGAGCGGGCGCAGCTTTTGCAGGGCTTCGAGCGTCTGGGAGGCGCGCACGCCGTTGTCCAGGGTGATGGCCGCTGGGGTGGGAGCGCGGCAATTACGCGGGTAAACCGGGGTTATTTCCGCTGCGTGGCGGTCGCGGGCGGCCGCGGCGTGGTGGTGTGAACGCAGGGCAAACTGGTCCTGTTGCTCACGGCTCAGGTGCCAATCGCGGGCGAGCAGTTCGGCGGTCTGGCCCATGTTGAGGCCGCAAACCGGATCGGTGAGGCCTAGCATAAGACTGATCTGCGGGGAAAAATCGGCGGGGCGGAAACGCAGGAAGGCGGCGAGTTTTTGCGGCGGCGATTTGGCGCGGGACAGGACGGAGAATTTACGCACCGCGCTGGCGTTATAAATGAGCGGGTAATTGCTCATGCTCTCGGTGCCACCCACTAGAAAAATGTCACCCCGGCCGGCGGCGATTTTCTCGGCGGCCTGGGTGATCGCCTCGAAACCGGAGGCGCAGTTGCGGTGCACGGTGATGGCCGTGACCTGCGCGGGAATACCGGCGCGCAGGGCGATGACGCGGGAAACATTCGCCGCGTCCAGCGGTTGGCCGACGCAGCCGAAGATAACCTCGTTGATGAGCGCGGGGTCGATGCCGGTGTTGGCGAGCACGGCGGCGACGGCGGTGCGGCCCAACTCGACCGCGTCTGAGGAGGCCAAATCGGTGCCCATTTTGCAGAACGGGGTGCGGGCACCGGCGACAATGTAGAGGGGTGTTTTCATGGGCGGGCTTCCGTTTTAGGGCGGTTGTCCACGACCTTTTGTTCCTTCAGGGCGACGCCCACCTTTTGCAAGGTGCGCATCTCCTCGGCGGTGTGGGTGAGGATTTTGTTCGGGCTGATTTCGAAGTGCGCGTGCAACAGCTCGCGCACGGTGTGGTGCAGGTGCTCTTCGTCGGCCGCCGTGGTGGCGGTGACGTGGACGTTGATTTCGTCGAGATCGAGGAAGTCGTCATGCGCCTTGCGAAGTTCGATTTGCCAGGCACCCAGTCCGGGCAGGTCGTCGAGAGCGCGCTCCAGTTCGTTGAAGTCGACGATGGTACCCTTGATTTTCTGAAAGCGCAGGGCGTGGACATCGGAAACACGCGAAATATTACCCACCAGGCGCGGCAGGCGGCGGCCGCAGCACGGGCACGGTTCCCACGTGATGCCGTGTTCGCAGCGGTCGCCGGTGCGGTAGCGCAACACGACGGTTCCTCGCTGGTCGAGGGGCGTCCACACGATCTCACCGCCCTGGCCATCGGGCAGGACTTTACCCGTCTCCGGGTCGATGATTTCCACGATGCCTTGGTCGGCGTACAGGTGGTAACCGGGCGGCGGGGTGCCGGGCGTGATCGGGCATTCGGTCCAGGCGAATTTGGCTTCGGTGAAGCCGTAGGTGGCCATGACCTTCACGTCGGGCGAGCCGACTTGGGCGCACAACTCGCCGAGTTTGCGGCGGGTTCCGGCCGGGACTTTATCGCCGCCGAGCACCAAAAGACGGATACCGGGGAGCGGGGTCTTCTGCTCCACGGCCTGTTGCAACACGTGGTAAAGGAACGTCGGCATGCCGACGATCACCTGGGGTTTGAGCTTCAGGATGGCGCGTATGTTGCCCTCGGTTCCCATCACTCGGCCGCCACCGGTGGACAACGAAAACACGTTCCGGTCGATGCCCGCGTAATACATGTACCAAAACGCCAGGTGCGGGGCGAACGGGAACATGTTCACCATGCGCTCGTCGGGTTGGACGCCACCGATTTCGACGATGCGCCCGCTACCCAGGCCCAGCTTGGCGATGTCGTACTGGGTGTACAAAAACGGCACCGGCTCGGTGGAGCGCCCGGTGGTGCTGGTCATAAAAATCGGCCGCCATTCGCGGTCCAGTTCGGCCTTCACGCGCTCGCGGCCTTTGAGCAACGCGCGCAGGATCGTCGACGGGCGGCGGGCCAGGACTTTGGGGTCAGGCTTGAGCACAAAGTCCAGCGTGTGCCTCGGGTTTTCGGCCGTGGGCAACAGGTCTTCCTTGGCGGTGAAGGGGATCTTTTGCAGGTCGGCGACGCTGCGGATGTCGTCGGCGGTGAGGCCGTGTTCTTTGAACACGCGTTGGTACTGAACGGAGAAGGGCAGCACGCAGTCGCGCAGGTAGCGGTGGAGGCGTTGACCTTGGGCGGCTTGAGTTTTTTCCCGATCCAGGTGCTGCCAGGAGTCCTTATTGGGGAAGGCGGACATGGGGTGTTGGTGTAACGGGCGTTACCGGGATGATTTAGGTCCCGGCAAAGGTTGGGGTGAGGGCGAGGAAGGCGGGCGGTAACGGAGGCGGAATTCCGGAGGGTATCACACAGCCGAGCCGGAGCGCCGACACGGAGGGCACGGAGTAAGGCCGGTTGGGATCGGATGAGTTTTTATGAGTGCTCATCAGTGGTTAACCCGAGCGGGGGTGAGGGCGAGGAAGGCGGCGATTTCGTCGAGGCGTTTGGTGCAATCGCTTTCACCGATGGCGATCATGCGGCGGATGTAGCCGTGTTCGAAAAGCAGGGTGGCCAGCATGTCGGAGCGGCGGGCTTCGCGGGTACCGAGACCACGCGTGGCAAAGCGGAAGGTGCGTGGCAGCCGTGATTCGTACTCGTTGGCGAGCATGCTCAAATCCACGGAGGGACGGACGAGCAGCAGTTGCACCGGATGAAGGCCGGTGTCCTGCGGATGCGAGTGGGCTTCGAGCAGGGCGTTGACGCGGCGTGTGTTGAGCGCGTCGTAGTCGAGCATGTCCAAAAAAACGGAATCGAGCATCAGGCCGATGAGGGTGGCCGGAGAGGGGTATTCGTGGGGTGACTGGCTGAGGGCACTCGGGCGGTGGCACCCTGTAAATTGGGTGGAAATGGCGATCATCCGGTTGGCACCCAGATGCATCGCGGGGGAGAGGGGCGAGGTCAGGCGCACGCCGCCGTCGCCGTGCCAGTCGTTGCCGATCTGGCCGGCAGGGAAAAACAGCGGCAGGGCGCTCGACGCCATGATGTGATCGATGGAGATGCGGTCTTGGATGCTACGGCGGCCGGGACGCTCCCAATCGCTCAAGTTGGAGCCCTGAATCCACGTGTTGGATTCGCCGTTGGTGTAGTTGGTGGTGGTCAGGCCGAGCGCGCTCAGGCGGCCGGTGCGGATGTTTTCCTCCACGCCCGGCAGATGCCCGTCAGAAGAACCGAGGGCCTTTTCCAAAAAGCGGCGCAGCGGGGTGTTGTCCACCATGCCACGGGCCGGGGGCGACAGGTACATGCCGCCGGATACCAGGCGCAGCGCCCATTTCGACATGATCGAGGCGATCGCCGGCAGGTCGGTGCGGAAAACCTGATCAATGGTCAGGCCCTCCCACAAGGTCACGAGTTTCTCCATCGCCTCGGGAAAGGCATCTGAGGTGTTGGCGAGGTGGGCGGCATTGATCGCGCCGGCCGACACGCCGGTTAAAACCGGGAAATTGAGCTCGGGGAAATGCCGCGACAGCTGACGGAGGAAGCCGACCTGATAGGCCGCGCGCGCCCCGCCACCAGCTAGGACCAAGGCGAGTTTGCCGCTCTCTGGCTCCACAAAATCACCTTGTCTATGAGGCGTTGTCGGTAGCGATGAACGATGAACGATTCCTGCCACGCGTGTCTTATCGACACAACGAGCCGTTTATTTAGCCGATAAGTCCTAAAACATATGAAAAGCGTGTGAAAAAAGGGGCGGGGTGAGGCGCGCCGCAGGCAAGTAGCGCAGACTTCCAGTCTGCTTGGATCGGCAAGTCTTTGTTCACCAACGCGGACGCATCGTCTGCTTTTACGCG
>JBIIMH010000262.1:0-3895 GCA_044338095.1 Rariglobus sp.
TCTCGCGCTGCTGGGCAAACAGCGGCGCGGCAACACTGGTCAAGTCGGTTCCGGATGCGCCGATGACCGGCGCGCAACCCAACAAGCCAAGGCGAAGGTTGACGGCCAAACGAAGCTGTTCAGGAAGGAGTGCGGTGGTCGGCATGATGGATTACAGTTATGGCTGTTAAGTAGTGAACCGTTGAAATTTATAGCAATATGCGCGCCGCCACCACGCATGAATTGGAAAGAAATCCGCATCCAGCCGAGGGCTGGCGCCACAAACAGCCGGAATCCCCAAAAAGGCACCACGATTTCCGGTGGCCGGCCCGCACTCAGCGACTTTACCCGAGCCCGTGCTCAGCCGGTAAACAGACTTACGCCCCACTGGACAAGGCGCTGGCCGTAGAACGCGAACAAGGCGAAAAACACCACGTTAAGGGCAAAGGCGAAATAGCCCGCGATGATGAACCTCCCGTCGCGTTCCAAGAGCCCGCCCGCCGTCAAAATAATGCACAAGGCCGGCGGGAAGTTCGTCCCCGGCGGCAACGGCAGCAGCAGCACAAAGGCGGCCACAAAAACAATGAAGGCGTGCAATTGCACCAGCAGCGGCGAATCCGTCAGCCAGAGCTGGCGCGGCTTGAGCATCACCTCGAGCAATCGCAGCACGCGGCTGGCCCCGCTCAGCAGCGAGGGGAAAAACTTCGGCGGCAGTTCGCGGTCAAGAAGGCGGTCCGGCAGCCACGGTTTTTGCCCCAAGGTCAGCCTCAGCGCGATAAACGCGATCACCGCACCGAGTAAAAATGACAGCCCAGGCAACGGAATCGGCAGTAAAAACGGCAGCGACAACAGCAGCATCAGCAGCAGGTACGCGCGCCCGTGCAGCAAAACGATCACTTCGCGCAACGTCACCGGGCGCTCGTGAAAGGACCCGATGATGTGCAGCAGCACCTCGGAGAGTTTGCACGGTGGCGCGGCAGCCACCCCGTCGCCCGCAAACGGGTGCGAAGCGGCGAGCGCGGGCGAAACTGCGGACGAAGGCACCTGCGCAGCCTCGGAGGCAGGCGCGGTTGAGGGTGCGCAACTTGGCTTGGCGGCGGGGCGCTCCCGCGAGGGTTCAGGTGCCGCGTTTGTTCCCATATAGCTCGATGTGCAAGCGGTGCGCGTATCGGTAGCCGCGCGTCTTGCACAACTCCCCCAGCCAGGCCGAACGCTCGCGCAGCTTGTCCAGCGAAGTGGCCTCGGGCATGAGCAAGACCTTGTGCCGCGGAATGTCGCGGCCGAGCGAGCCCAGCAGCCCTTCAAGCTCGGCCACGTCGGCGGGCGTGGAGACCACGAATTTAAACTGGTAAGCGTAACCGTCGATCCAAGCGCGCACCGCCTCGGGCTGCCAACGGGTGGCAGCGTGGCGCGCGCGCCAAGCCGCGGGAAGGCGCTCGTCGGGGGCCGAGTTGGCCAGTTTCGGCGAGAGCGAGGCCAGGTCACAGGCGATGCCGTCCGGGGCCACCGTGGCGGCCGTCTCGATGGTGATATGGCGCTTCGCGGCCCGGAGTGCGGCGGCCAAATCATGGATGTTTTTGGCGATCATCGGCTCGCCGCCGGTTAACACCACGTGGTACCCCGCGTGGGCGCATGCCTCGGCGACCAAATCCTCGACAGTGCGCTCGCTGCCCTCGGGCCGCCAAGAGGCGTAGGGCGTGTCGCACCAGTTGCAGCGCAGGTTGCAACCCGAGGTGCGGATAAACACCGAGGGCACGCCGCTCAGCTCGCCCTCACCCTGCAACGAATAAAAAGTTTCCGAAATGAACATCGAAGTTAGCCCGGTATTTTAGGCGGAAAGGTCGGGCGCGGGGGCCGCAGGATGCGCGAGGGGCGCGGGTTTGTCCGGCAAGGGGCCGGTGTGGATGTACACGGTCGGGTCGGCTAGGCCCGCGTGGATAAACGCCTCGCGGCGCTCGACGCAAGTGCCGCACGTGCCGCAGTGGAGCGCGCCGCCTTTGTAGCACGACCAGGTTTGCGAAAAATCAACGCCGAGCCGGGCGCCCTCAGCGGCGATCTGGGCCTTGGTTAACGAGATAAACGGACGCAGCAACTGGATGCCCGCGTAGGTCCCCAGCCGCATGGTTTCGCCCATCGCCTGCATGAATTCCTCGCGGCAATCCGGGTAAATCGCGTGGTCGCCGCCGTGTGCTGCGATCATCAGCCCCTCCGCATCGACGCTCTCAGCAAAACCGGTGGCGACCGAAAGCATGATGGCATTACGAAACGGCACGACGGTCTGCTTCATGTTGGCCGCCTCGTAATGGCCATCGGGAATGTCACCACCCGAGGTAAGCAAATCGGATGCAAATAGGCGGTTAACAAAATCAAGTTTAACGACCTCGTGGCGCAGGCCGTGGCGGGATGCGGCGACGGCGGCGAAGGGCAATTCCCGGGGATTATGTTTGGCCCCGTAATCAAAACTGATGACGGCGACCACAACATGGTGAAGCTGCGCCCATTGGAGCGCAGTAACCGAATCCATCCCACCTGAGCACAAGACGACAACCTTCATGCGCGACATGCCGTCAAAGCGGAGCGCAAAGCGCAAAGGCAATCTCACACTACATTCAAGAGCAGCCACAATGAATGGGTTGCCCCCTGGCTACAAACAAAGATATCAGGGATCACGAAAGACCCGACATCAAAAAATTAAATCAAAGGTTAAGCGACCTCAAGGGGGCAAACGTTGGGGCGAACGCCAGCTTGCCCCCCTCGGGGGCAAAAGTTTTAATTGGGGGACTTAACCACGCCAGTACCAATACATTTAAGTGTAATGGTGTCATCGCCAGTGGTAACATGTTCAAGTGACGTTTTAACGGTGATACTCACCTCACCAGGGTGTGCCAGCAAGTAGGCCTGCGCCGACTGAGCGACTTTAACAGGAATCTTGACCGTGTGGAGAACAATGCCCGAATTGGGTAAACCAATCGCGTTGGCATCGTCGATGACACCGATGGATTTGTCCCCTAAAAAGAGCGTGTGCGTGGAACTGCGGATCACCAGGGGCACGATATTCGGGTTGGCAAAACTAAGGGTGAGCACTCCGGTGTCTTTCCCTACAACGAGTCCACGCACCCTGGCCGCAGGAGCGTCCAGACGCTCTTCGGGAGGCGTGCTGCAACTGGTCAAAATAAGGGAAAACGAAACACCCATGATAAAAAGTAAGAAGCGCATGCGGAGAGAAAAGCGTGGCCTCTGTTAAACGACAATCCGATTTCGTCCAACACCCATAAACAAAACCCGCACGCAACCGGCTTGATACTGAAAAAGGCCTTTCCCATTAAACCGGATACCCAATACGAGTGACGGGCTGCGTCAGGTGAATTAAAGCGTTGAGCCAAAGCACGCCAGAGTTGTTTGTCAT
Source organism: Rariglobus sp. (assembly GCA_044338095.1). Classification (GTDB taxonomy): domain Bacteria; phylum Verrucomicrobiota; class Verrucomicrobiia; order Opitutales; family Opitutaceae; genus Rariglobus. The sequence continues at coordinate 3,386 of JBIIMH010000262.1, forward strand.
AGAAAATATGACTGGAAAATTGCTACACTAAAGTCGACATAGTGCCGCAAAGCTGAGCCATAAAAATGCGTGGAGAAGAGCATGATCCGTGACAATGCAGTTCATTCGCTGTAGCGCCTGGTTAGGCTCTGTAAGTTTGTGTCGCTCAACTTTCGCCGCGCCACCATAAACTTCAAAATTTTCTTTTACTTCCATACGCGTGGGCGAAATTTTTTTGGGGATTTTAGGTCGTTTTTTGGATTTTTTGCCGCTTCGCGGCAACTACCTGTCTTAGAAAAAATTTTTTTGGGCGTAAAATTCGCATTTCGGAAGAAGTCTCGACTTCAAAAAAAACGATTCCGAAAGCCAAACGACTACTTGAGATAATCAAATTCACCAACTCGGACGATTATATTTACGAAAACTGAAACTAGAGCATTTCAAATAAAGTTGTAGCCGATTAGATTAACGTACAGAGTCGCCGAATGAAAAAGGCGATATCAATGGATTTGAGGGAGCGGATCGTTGCGG
>JBIIMH010000009.1:0-13749 GCA_044338095.1 Rariglobus sp.
GCTTCGATGACGTTGGTGCCCTTGGGCACGGCGATCTCCTTGCCGTCGATGTTGACGGTGACGAGGTCGGGTTTGGCTGGCTGGATCATTGAGAAAGGAAAAGGAGGTTTAGCCCACGGAACACACTGAATACACGGAAGAACCGGTGCGGTTGGTTTTAAAATTCAGTGTGTTCTGTGTATTCCGTGGGCAAAAAGTCTGTTTTTAAACGAGGACGTTGGCGGCGGCGGGCTTGGGCTGTTTTTTGGCCTCGTGATAGTTGTTAAACTCGTCGGTGAACTTCGCGATGAAGCTCTGGGTAGGCCATGAGCACGCTTCGCCGAAGGCGCAGATCGTGCGGCCGGGAATCTGGTCAGCCACGCTCTTGAGCAGCGCGCCGTCTTGCGGGCGGGCATCGCCGTGAACCATGCGACTGGAGATTTTCTTCATCCACAGGGAGCCTTCGCGGCAGGGCGTGCACTGGCCGCAGGACTCGTGGGAGTAGAAGGCGTTAATGTTGGCGAGGGCTTCGACCATGTTGACGGTGTCGTCCATGACGATCACGCCACCGGAGCCGCCCATCGTGCCGATCATGCCGAGGGAGTCGAAGTCCATGGGAACATCCTCCACGCCCCAATCGTAATCGACCATCTCGGCGCCCACCTTGCGCTTGCCTTTGAAGCGCTCGCCGAAGCGCAGGATCTTGGCGGACGAACCGCCGGGGATCACTGCCTTGAAAGTGCGACCGGGCAGCGGGCCGCCGCAGACATCGTTCAACAGCTGGCCCATGGTGATGGTGCCGGCGGGGAACTCGTAGTAACCGGGACGCTGCACGTGGCCGGAGACGCAGAAGATGCGCGTGCCGGTGTTGTTGGGCGTGCCGATCTTGGCGTAAGCCTCGCCGCCGACGTCGGCGATGTACTTCACCTGGCAGAGCGTCTCGACGTTGTTGACGATCGTCGGGCACTGGTAAAGCCCAAGCACGGCCGGGAAGTACGGAGGCTTGATGCGCGGGTTGGCGCGCTTGCCTTCGAGCGACTCGATCAGGCCGGTTTCCTCACCACAGATGTAGGCGCCGGCTCCGCGGTGGACGTAGATTTCGCAGGAGTAGCCCGTACCCAGAATGTTGGGACCAACGAAATTCTTGGCGCGTGCCTCGGCGATGGCTTTTTCCAAAATGCGGGCACCCTCAGGCATCTCGCCGCGGATGTAGATGTAGGCCTGCTTCACGTTGTTGGCGAAACAGCTGATGATCGTGCCCTCGATCAGCTGATGCGGATCCTGGTGCATGATGTAGCGATCCTTGAACGTGCCCGGCTCGGACTCGTCGGCGTTAACGATGAGGTAGATCGGCTTGCCGCTCTTGCGATCAACCAAACCCCACTTCACGCCGCAGGGGAAACCCGCGCCACCACGACCGCGCAGGCCGGACTTTTTGACCTCGTCAATGAGCTCCTCGGGTTTGCGCCCGACGGACTTCTTGAGGACCTCATAACCGCCGTTGCGCAGGTAGCAGTCGATGTCGTTGGTATAACCGGGCTCGTCGATGTGCTGGAAAATGATGCGACGTTGTTCAGGAGCGGGCATGGCGATGAGCGTAAGGGTTACTTGCGGGCGGCGGCCTCGGCTTTGATCTGCGCGGAGAGCTGCTTGGCTTTGGTGACATCCACTTTTTCGTGGAGGATTTCGTCGATCATGACGACGGGGGCGGTGCCGCAGGAAGCGAGGCACTCGACGAACTCGACGGTGACTTCGCCATCGGGCGAAATCTCGCCGCGGTGGGTGCAGAATTCCTTCTCGAAGGTGTCGCAGGTTTTGTAGCCGCCGCTCAGTGCGCAGGACAGCGTGCGGCAGACCTTGATGTGGCGGCGGCCAATGGGCGCGCGGCGGAACATCGGGTAAAAGGTGACGACTTCCAGAACGTTGATCGGCTGCAGCTCGAGTTTTTGCGCGATCCAGGTGATCGCCTCCTCGGAGATGTGGCCGACGTCCTCTTGGATGAGGTGCAGGAGCGGCAGCGTGGCGCTGCGCTTCACCGGGTAGTGCGTGATGACTTCGTCAATACGCTGGAAGGTTTCGGGCTTGAGATTCATCGAGACTGAAAAAAGAGGGAGGGTTGCCCACGAAACACACGAAAGACACGAAATGGTCTATCGGCGGATGGGCTGCTGGATTTCGTGTTATTTCGTGTGTTTCGTGGGCTAAAACTCAGGGAGCGTTTACCGGTCGCACTCGCCCATCACGAAGTCGAGGGACCCGAGGATGGAGACGGTGTCGGACACCAGGCTGCCGACGCAGACCTTGGGGAGGATGGAGAGATTGCAGAAGCTGGGGCTGCGGATCTTCATGCGGTAAGGCACACCGCCGCCCTTGCTGACGATGAAGAAGCCGAGTGCGCCCTTGGGGTTTTCGGCCTCGAAATAGACCTCGCCGGCCGGCATCTGCGGGCCCTCGGTGGTGATCATGAAGTTGTTAATCAACTCCTCCATGCTGGTGAGAACCTTGTCCTTGCGCGGGGCAAAAATCTTCTTGGCGTCCTCGTTGTAGTACGAGCCGGCAGGGAAGTTGGCGAGCACCTGACGGACTATGCGCACGGACTGGCGCATCTCTTCGCCACGGCAAAGGTAACGATCATAACAATCGCCCGTGGTGCCGACCGGAACATCGAACTCGTACTTTTCGTAGCCGGAATAGGGACGGTCTTTGCGCAGGTCGAACGCCACGCCGGAGCCGCGCAGGTTGGGGCCGGTCAGGCCGTAGCTGATGGCATCGGCCTTGGAAATGATGCCCACGCCGTGCGTGCGATCGGTGAAAATCTTGTTGCGGGTGAGCAGGCTGAGAATCTCTTCAAGGATCGGCAGGAACTGGTCGCAGAACTTGCCGACGCGCTCGTTCCAACCCTCGGGCACGTCACGGGCGACGCCGCCGATGCGGGTGTAACTGGTGGTGAAGCGAGCGCCGGTGAGCTCCTCGAACAGCTTGTAGAGTTTTTCACGCTCCTCGAAGGAGTAGAGGAAAACAGACCACGCGCCGACATCGATGCCGTAGGCACCGAGACCGAGCAAGTGGGCCGAGATACGGGCGAGCTCGCAGCAGATGACGCGAATCGCTTCGCAGCGGGCCGGCACCTGGAGATTGGCGAGCTTTTCGACGGCGATGGCGTAGGCCACGTTGTTGGCCAAGGGAGCGAGGTAGTCCAAGCGGTCCGTGTAGGGCACGAACTGGTTGTAGGTCATGTTCTCGGCGATCTTTTCGTCGCCGCGGTGCAGGTATCCGAGAATCGGATCGCACTGGGTCACGACCTCGCCGTCGAGCTCGAGCTGGAGGCGGAGCACACCGTGGGTGGACGGGTGGGACGGCCCCATGGCGAGGGACATTTTTTCGGTCTGGAACTCCTGCGCGGCGGCATCGGCGTTCTTGGCGGCGCTGTCGGGAAAGGCGTATTCGGTGGCCATCGGAAGGTGGTGCGTTTTGGGCTAGGTTCGGTGCGATGGTCGCAGGTTAGGCGGACGCGGGTTTTTCGCTGCGCTCGTTCCAGCTCTCGTCTTTGGCGCTGGGCTCGGCATCGGTCATATTCATCTCGCCCGAGGAGGCCACAAATGGCCCACCCATCATTGGTGCCGGTTTAACCGAGGCGCCGGTGAGTTCGCCGACCTCAATATCGGGCAACGGAGTCTGAATGCCGGCCAGAGGGAAATCCTTGCGCAGCGGGTGGTAAGGATAACCGTCCCACATCAAAATGCGGCGCAAGTCGGGGTGGTTTTCAAACACGACGCCCATCAAGTCGAACGCCTCGCGCTCGTGCCAGTTGGCCGTCGCCCAGAGCGAAACCACGCTGGGAGCCAGGGGCTTTTCGTCGTTCAAGCAATCGGCCGCCAGGCGCACGTAACCGTGCCCGGTGGTCGAATACACGTGCCAAACCGCGGTGAACCGGGGGGAGGCGTCGACGCCGTTGTCGATGGCGGTCACATCCACCAAAAAGTCGTAGGCAAACTCGTCGCGCAGGTACTTGAGCGCGGCGAACACCTCGGCAATGGGCAAGTTGAGCGCCGGGTGATCGCCACTGGGACGCAGCGTGGCTTGCGGGAACTTGGACTGAAGGGCGGCGGTGACGTCGGCGGGCGCGGTCATGAGAAAAAGGGCGGTGAACGAGGCGGGGGCGCGTGTATTTTTAAACTTTAGCCGAAGTCAGCAGCTTGGAGGCGGAGGGCTCGGTTTTGATCTTGGCCTGGAGCTTGAGCAGTGCGTCGAGCAGCGCCTCGGGGCGGGGCGGGCAGCCGCTGATGTAGACGTCCACCGGGATGATTTGATCGACGCCCTGAAGGGTGGCGTAGCTGCGATACATGCCGCCCGAACTGGCGCAGGCGCCCATAGCGATGACCCACTTCGGCTCGGCCATCTGATCATAGATGCGGCGAACGTGCGGGGCCATTTTGTAGGTGACGGTGCCGGCGACGATCATGCAATCGGCCTGGCGCGGGGAGAAGCGGAACACCTCGGCGCCGAAACGGGCGATATCGAAGCGCGAGGCGGCGACGCCCATCAACTCGATGGCGCAGCAGGCCAAGCCCATGGGCATCGGCCACACCGAGGAGCTGCGCAGCCAGTTGATGACCGCATCGGCACGCGTGACCACAATGTCGCCCTCGATCTTTGTGTTATAAGCCAGTTCGTTGTTAGCGGAAACCATGGTCGTGGGTCGGTTGAAAAAGTCGTAAAAGGTCGGAACCCTAGCGGTCGAGTCAGGTCGCGCAAGACGCATTTCGGTAAAGGTTGCAGGGCTAGAGCACAGACCGCGCCGAGTCGGTGGAATATCCCAATTTTCGCCATTGACCCGCGAGAAGGGACACCTCTTTCTCTGCCCCTTAGCTCATCGGAAGTGCTTTCGCAAGGAAGCCTACGAGACACTCAGGAGGGGTGGCAGAGTGGTCGAATGCGCATGATTGGAAATCATGTGTTGGCGCAAGCCAACCGGGGGTTCGAATCCCCCCCCCTCCGCCAGTTAACTCACTAATAACAGTTTACTTAGCGAAAGCAGACAACCGATTTGTCAGTTGACGTGGCAAATCCTACATGTCCCAGGCTCCTCAGTTCGTTATATCTGAATTCACGAATCCCTCCGGGGAGATCGTTTTCCGCCTCACTGGCTGGCTCGACGGCAAGCGTATCCGCAAGAACTTCGCAACCCGCGCCGAAGCGGGTGCCGAACGTCAGACGATGGAGATGCAGCAGATACAATCCGAGAGCGGTATCCGCGCCACCGCCATCCGCGTCACCAACCCCGCCTGCGCCCGCAAGCTCACCGCCAGCTAAGCCCTCTCTTATTATAGAGAGCCCCACGGGGCCGGTCACCACGACCGCCGACCCTTTTTGCGCCCCACCGGCATCCGTCCACCGTCCTCCCTCCGCCATGCTCCCTGCCACCCTCTCCATTCTCCGCGACCCGGTCCCGTATCACGGCGCTGTGGGCTTTTTTGCCTTCACCACCCTCGAACGCCTCAACGCCTACGTCGGCCTCCTGGTCGGCCTCGCGACTCGCACCCAGCCCCGACCGCTTCCCGCGCCGGGGCTTTTTCTTTCCGCATTTCGGCCATCATTTGCTTTTACCCATCCCCCTTTACCCGCTTGGGTAACCGGAGGTGCTGACCGACTACCACGCCAAGTTTTATGCCTACGAGCTGACCAAACGCTGTTCTTCCGACAGCGCCGAAAAGCTCGCCGGTGCAGTGGCGGGGGCCCAAGTCGATCTTAACCCCCACCAAGTGGACGCCGCGCTGTTCGCGTTTCATTCGCCCCTGTCTAAAGGCGCACTTCTCGCCGACGAGGTGGGTCTTGGCAAAACCATTGAGGCGGGCCTCGTTATTTCCCAAAAATGGGCCGAGCGCAAACGGCGTATACTAATCATCACGCCGTCCAATCTCCGCAAGCAGTGGCACCAGGAGCTTTCCGAGAAGTTCTTCCTACCTTGCGCCATTCTTGAGGCTAAATCGTACAACGTCGCCATCCGCACCGGCCGCTTCCGCCCCTTTGAGATCACCGATTCCATCGTAATCTGTTCCTACCAGTTCGCGCGCAACAAGGCCTCCGATGTCCACAACACCCCGTGGGATCTTGTCGTCATTGATGAAGCCCATCGGCTGCGCAACGTTTACAAGCCGTCCAACGTCATCGCCAACGTTCTCAAGCAGGCCCTCGCTGATAAAAACAAACTCCTGCTAACGGCTACCCCGCTGCAAAACTCACTCCTAGAACTGTTTGGCCTCGTTAGCTTCATTGACGAACACGCCTTCGGTGACCTCAAGAGCTTCCGCGACCAGTTCGCCAACCTCTCCCAAGATCAGGTTTTTAAGACGCTCAAGGAGCGGCTTAAACCCATCTGCCACCGCACCCTTCGCCGCCAGGTTACGGCCTATGTGCCCTACACGAAGCGCCTACCCATAGTGGAAGAGTTCACGCCGGAAGAGGCCGAGGACCGACTCTATGCCTTGGTCTCCGACTACCTCCGCCGCGATAACCTGATCGCTCTTCCGGCCAGCCAGCGTTCCCTGATGACCTTGGTGTTTCGAAAACTCCTCGCCTCATCGACCTTCGCCATCGCCGGGGCCCTCGATTCCACTACCAAACGGCTCAGGGCGAAACTGAAACAGGAGGAGCCGTCCACCTCATTGGTAGAGGATCTCGATACCGATTACGAAGGCCTCGACGAAACGGCCGAGGAGTGGGGGGATGAGGACGACGATAACGCCCCGCTTTCCGCCGCAGACCGCTCCACCCTCGCGCAAGAGATTGCCGACCTCGAAGCCTTTGCCTCCCTCGCCACTTCGATCACCTCCAACGCTAAAGGAAAAGCCCTCCTCAAAGCGCTCGAAGTGGGTTTTGCGCGCATGGCCGGCATGTCCCCGCCCGCTCCGCAGAAGGCCATTATTTTCACCGAATCTCGGCGCACCCAAAGCTACCTGCTCCGCGTGCTCGCCGAGAGCCCGTGGGGTTCTGGCATCGTCCTTTTTAACGGCTCCAACACCGACGACCGCTCCAAGGCTATTTATGCCCGCTGGCTGGAGCGTCACTCCGGCACCGACCGCATCTCCGGCTCCAAATCGGCCGACATGCGCTCCGCCCTAGTGGACTATTTCCGCGAGGAGGGCTCCATCATGATTGCCACCGAGGCTGGGGCTGAGGGCATCAATCTTCAATTCTGCTCCCTCGTCGTAAACTACGATCTACCGTGGAATCCCCAGCGCATCGAGCAGCGCATCGGCCGTTGCCACCGCTACGGACAAAAACACGACGTAGTCGTGGTCAATTTCCTCAACCGCAAAAACGCCGCCGATCAGCGGGTTTTTGAACTCCTCTCCGAGAAATTCCAACTCTTCGAGGGCGTATTCGGGGCCAGCGACGAGGTGCTCGGCTCCATCGAGTCCGGCGTCGATTTCGAAAAACGCATCGCCGCCATTTATCAGCGCTGCCGCCAGCCCGACGAAATCAAAGCCGCCTTTGACCAGCTCCAGCTCGATTTGGGCGCCGAGATTGACGCCTCCATGACCCAGACCCGTCGCAAGTTGCTGGAAAACTTCGACGACGAGGTGCGCGAAAAACTCAAAATGCGCGATGCGGACGCCAAGGCCTTCCTCGGCCGCTACGAGCGCCTTCTGCTTGCCCTCACCCGGCACGAACTCGCCGCCCATGCCGAGTTCCGTGACGACACCGGCTTCGTCCTCAAAACCTCTCCCTTTGCCGGCACGATACCGCTCGGTCGCTACGAGTTGCCCCGCCGCACCGGTGAGGCCCATCTCTATCGCCTCAGTCATCCGCTCGCCGAAGCTGTCCTTGCCCAGGCCAAGTCCCGCGCCCTCCCGCTCGCCGAAGTCGCCTTTTCCTACGGCGACCACGACGGTATCGTCAGCGCCCTCGAACCCTTGGTCGGCCAGTCGGGTTGGCTCACCGTCGCCCAGTTCACGGTCGAATCCCTCGACCAATCCGAAGACCACCTCATCGTCTCCGCCGTCACCGATACCGGCGCACCGCTCGATGAGACGGCCGCCGTCCGTCTGCTCACCTTGCCCGGTCAAACCCTGGCATCACTCCCGTCTCAACCCGCTCCCATCGCCGCGCTCGACGCCCTCACCGGTCAACGCCGGGCCGCCATTCAACGCACCGTCTCCGAACGCAACGCAGGCTTTTTTGAGGCCGAAGCCGCCAAGCTCGAATCCTGGTCCGACGACCTCAAGCTCGGCCTTGAACGCGAAATCAAGGAACTCGACCGCCTCATCAAAGAAGCCCGCCGCGAAGCCACCACCGCTCTTACGCTTGAGGCCAAGCTCGCCGCCCAGAAACGCATCCGCAGTCTCGAAGGCACCCGTAACGACAAGCGCCGCTCCCTTTTCGAGGCCCAGGACCAGGTGGACCGCCAACGCGACGAACTCATCGCCTCCATCGAGGCTAAACTCACCCAAGGCACCGATGAACAACCCCTGTTCACGGTTCGCTGGCGTCTCCGTGCTTAGCCGCCTGCTAAAGTAATGAGATCCAAATGAGACTGGCCTTTTTTAACAAAAATCCACGCCGGGTAATAATTTTATCAAGAAATCAGCCATGCTCACGATTGACTTCAAATCCACCGAATAAAGCCGGATAAAATTGGACATCGGCAAAAAAGTGCCGATCTTGGCTCCCATGATCCATTCATTGGCTCTTAAAAACTTCGCCTCATTCCACGAACACACCGTGGTTGAGTTCACCGTCGGCCCCAAAGCCGGTCAGCGGAATATTTTCCTCAAGTCCTCGCAACCGGAGGTCTTGGTTAATCGCGTGACCGGTATTTTCGGCCCCAATGCTTCCGGTAAAACCAATCTCCTTAAGGCCATCGCCTTCCTGCGTTATTTCATCCTCAATTCCGCTTCGACCAAGCCTGACGAGCCCATCCCGGTCGAGGGGTTTGCTTTCGTGGAGCCCATCGACGGAGCCGACATTGAGCCGAGTTACTTTTGCTTGGAGTTTGAATTCGGCGGGCACCTCTACCGCTACGAACTCGAACTTTCGCCCAAGCGCGTGCTTGCCGAGTCACTGCACCGCAAGGATCAGCGTTTTCGTTACCTCTTTGAGCGCACCTGGGATGCCGCCCTCGGCTCTTATCATTTTAAGGCCCAGGACATTGGCCCCGCCAAACACATCACCCTGCGCGAAAATGCCTCCTTCCTCGCCTCGGCGGTTTTACAGCAACACGAGGAGGCGCTCCGTTTTGCGGGCTATTTCGAAAACCTCTACGTTAACATCTACGCACGCGGTCGGCTGCCCACCCATGACCCCGAGGATTTGAACGTCTTCCAAGCCGCCCGGTTTTACGAAAAACACACCGAACTGCTCCAATCCGCCGAAAGCCACCTCATCCGTGCCGACCTCGGCATCTCCAAACTCAAGATCGAGGAAGCCCGGTTCCTTAACGTCGACGGCAAAGAGGAGAAAATGCCTTTCCCCGTGGTCGAGCATCTCGTCGGTGGCAAAGCCTACCTGCGTCCGCTCATGGCGGAATCTCGCGGCACCCAGTCCCTTTTCGTGCTCCTCCGTTACATCCTGCCCGTGCTGCATTCGGGCGGTGTCGCCGTGATTGATGAGTTCGAGACCGGCCTGCACTCCCACATGGTCAAGGCAATCGTCGAGTTGTTCTACTCGCCAGACAGCAACCCGAAGGGTGCCCAGCTCATCGCCAACTTCCACACCGACTACCTACTCCAGAGCACCTTGGAGAAATACCAGATCGTGCTCACCGAAAAGAATCCCGCCTCCCTCGCCACCGAGGCGTGGCGGCTCGATCAGGTCAAGGGCGCGGCTCGCAACGCCAACAATCACTACGCCAAATACCACGCCGGCGCCTACGGTGGTATCCCCAACCTCTGAGCCCTCGTAGGATGCCCTCCTTGAAACCCAAGCCCCGCTTCATTCGCCACACCACCCTTTTGGTGGTTGAGGGCGACACCGAGAAGGCGCTCGTGGCTTATCTCCGCGCTCTCTTCGCCCGAAACTGTGGCACCCGCCTGGAAATCGCCTGTGCCTACGGCGGCAGCGGCGACGCCATCGTGGAACACGCCCTAAGACTTTGCCCCGGCTTCAATCGTCGCGCCGTTCTTTACGACGCCGACCGGCCACCCACGGCCAAAAACATCCTCGCGAAAGCAACCACCCTGAAACTGGAACGCATCGTTTCTATTCCAGCCATCGACGGCGTGTTGCTCTCCATCCTTGACCTCCCTGTCCCACGCGAGACCGCCGAGTGTAAGCGCCGACTCGCCGAACTGATTCCTGACTCCCTCACTGATTTGCGTAATTACGAGCGCCATTTTCCTGAATCCATGCTCCGCGCCAAGGCTGCCACGGTGCCAACCCTGGCGCAACTGCTGGCATTGATGAACTACCCGGGCACTGCGCCATGAGCATTACTAAAAACACACTTGAGCCTGCACTAGCGCTTGCGCACGGTCACGCCAACACACGCGCCGTGCCTCTCGTTCGTGAGATCGATGCACATCAAGGGCGCGTCTTTTTTTGCCCGATTGTATCTGATCGGCGGACGCGTTGTGCAATGCCTTCACCCACCTACTGAGACGCCATGTCCGCAAAGAAGACCAAACTTGAACTGACTTGGATCGGCAAAGAGAACCGGCCTCGGCTGGAACCGCGTATCCTCATCCCCGATGATTCCAAGTCCCATCACGCCAAGCACCGCGTGGCGGACGGCGACATCTTTGATAATCGCCTCATCTTCGGCGACAACCTCCTCGCCCTCAAGGCCCTCGAACAGGACTTCGCCGGTAAGGTGAAGTGTGTCTTCATCGACCCTCCCTATAACACCGGCAGTGCGTTCGAACATTACGATGACGGCGTCGAGCATTCTCTTTGGCTATCGCTGATTCGGGAACGACTAGAAATACTCTTTCGTCTGCTTTCTCCGGATGGTTCGATCTGGATTACCATCGACGATAATGAGGCGCATTATCTGAAAGTTTTGTGTGATGAGGTTTTTGGGCGTAAAAACTTTATCTCAAATGTGTTGTGGCAAAAACGCACATCGCCAGATGCTCGGCTTAATTTGGGTGCCGCCCATGACCATATTTTGGTCTACGCAAAGAACGTCGAGTCAGTGAGGTTGCAGAAACTTAGGCTTTCATCTGATCAAACGGCTCAGTTCAAAAACCCCGACAATGATAAGCGAGGGCCATGGACATCCGCCGACTTTACTGCCCAAGGCTGGCGACCGAACCAGATGTACAAAATCAAAACGCCAGGAGGGGGAATTTATGATCCACCTGAGGGCCGGTGCTGGGGCAACATTGAGCCAGAATTTAAACGGTTATTGTCGGATGATAGGCTTTGGTTTGGCAGGGATGGAACGGCTAGGCCGCGCGTTAAGAATTTCCTTTCTGAGTCCGAAGGCGTCAGCTCTTGGAGTTGGTGGACCAATGTAGAGGTTGGGCACAATCAAGAGGCCAAGAAAGAGGTCATCGCTCTTTTTGGCGCCAACAATGCGTTCGATACGCCTAAGCCAGAGCGGCTGCTTAAACGTATTGTTGATTTAGCCACCAACCCCGGCGACCTCGTACTCGACTCCTTCCTTGGCTCCGGCACGACTGCCGCCGTGGCCCATAAAATGGGTCGTCGCTGGATCGGCATCGAGTTGGGCGAGCATTGCCACACGCATTGCATCCCCCGTCTGCGCAAGGTCATCGACGGCGAAGACTCGGGCGGCATCACCGAGGCGGTGGGCTGGAAGGGTGGCGGGGGTTTCCGCTATTACAAACTCGCGCCTTCTCTGCTCACTCAGGACAAGTGGGGCCAGTGGGTCATTTCCAAAGAATATAACGCCCCCATGCTCGCCGAGGCCGTGTGTAAGCACGAAAACTTTTCCTATGCTCCGAGCGAAACCGTCTATTGGCAACAAGGCCGCTCCACCGAGCGCGATTTTATTTACGTTACCACATCAACCCTGTCCCGCGACCAGTTGCAGGAATTGAGCGACGAAGTCGGCCCCGACCGCTCGTTGCTGGTGGTCTGCTCCGCTTTCCGCGGCCCCAAGGAGGGCTTTTTTAATCTCACCGTCAAAAAAATCCCCGGTGCGGTGCTGACGCGCTGCGAATGGGGCCACGATGATTATAGCCTCAAGGTGGAAAACCTGCCCAAGGCCCCGCCGCCCACGCCCAAGACCGATGCCAAGACCGGGCAACAATCGTTGTTTGGCGAGGAGGGCGGCAAATGAACCGTCTCGTTAACGCCATCGCCGGCCGCCTCAGCCTCCGCGCCCCGCAACGCGACTCCCTCGTCATCCTCGATCGCATCACCGAAATTCTGCCGCCCAAGAAGTCGGTCGATGTCGCGGCCGCGTTGGAGATTATCCGCAGCGAATTCCCGGGCGTCACCGATTTCGAGCGCGAGTTCCCCTCGCTGTGTTTCGCCCTCGCCACCGGAGTCGGCAAAACCCGACTCATGGGCGCGTTTATCAGCTACCTGCACCTCGCCCACGGGGTGGACAACTTCTTCGTCCTAGCACCCAACTTGACGATCTACAACAAGTTGATCGCCGACTTCACCCCCAACACGCCCAAATATGTGTTTAAGGGCATTTCGGAGTTCGCGCAGGACGCCCCGGAAATCATCACCGGCGATAACTACGAACAAAAGGCCGGCACCCTGTTCGACGTGGTGCGCCGGTGTAAGATCAACATTTTCAACATTTCCAAGATCAACTCCGAGGTGCGCGGCGGCAAGTCGCCCCGCATCAAACGTCTCTCGGAATACATCGGCGAAAGCTATTTTGACTACCTCGCGGCACTGCCCGACCTCGTCGTGCTGATGGACGAGTCGCACCGTTACCGCGCCTCAGCCGGCATCCGCGCCATCAACGACCTCAAGCCCGTCATTGGCCTCGAACTGACCGCCACCCCCTACGTCGAAACCGCACGCGGCGCGGTGGCGTTTAAAAACGTCATCCTCGATTACCCGCTGGCCCGAGCCATGGCCGATGGCTTTGTCAAAGAACCGGCCGTCGTCACCCGCAAGGATTTCACCCCCGCCGGCATGTCGCCGGAGGAAATCGAGTTCATGAAGCTTGAGGACGGCGTCCGCTTGCATGAAAGCGTAAAGGTGGAGCTGGAAACCTACGCCCGCGAATTCGACCAACGCATCGTTAAGCCTTTCGTGCTCATCATCGCCCGCGACACCACCCACGCCGGCCAGTTGATGCAGCGCATCGAAAACGAACTGTTTGGCGGCCGCTACAAGGGCAAGGTTATCCAGGTCGATTCGAGTCAGACCGGTGCCGAAGAGGAAAAAATGATTCAGGACCTGCTGGCGGTGGAAAGCGCCGCCTCGCCCGTCGAAATCGTTATCCACGTCAACATGCTCAAAGAGGGCTGGGACGTCACCAACCTCTACACGATCATCCCGCTGCGCGCGGCTAATGCGCGCATCCTCATCGAACAATCCATCGGCCGCGGCCTGCGTCTGCCCTACGGCAAGCGTACCGGCGTCAAGGTGGTCGATACGCTCAACATCGTCGCGCACGACCGGTTTCAGGAAATCGTCGCCGAGGCCAATCAGCCCGGCTCGGCGATTCGTATGCAGCAGATTGTTTTGAATCCCGAAGGGTTAAAGGAAAAGACCATCACCGTCGTTTCCCAGTCCCAGCTGGCGACCCAGCTCGGCCTGCAACCGTCGCAGCAGCCCACCGCCACCACCCAAATCGCCGGTACCGAAACGAAACCGCTCTACATCACACCTGAA